>JAGCAV010000476.1 GCA_017652545.1 Lachnospiraceae bacterium | reverse complement strand
GTGAATATCAATGCAGGCGAAGGCACCGGCGATGTGAGCATCGCTGCAGCGGGCAATGTGAACACTTCGGACGGCGGTGTGATCTCGGGCAGCAGCCTGGATGTGACAAGCACCGGCGGTTCCATTGGTTCCGGCGAGAATCCGCTGAACATGGATGTGAACCACGTTGATGCCAGCGGACAGGACGTGACGCTTACCAACGACAAGGATCTTGAGATCGGCACCATTCATGCTTCCGGCGACGGCCAGGAAGCGGACAGCCGCGGAGATGTATCCATGAATGTCAACGGTAACGTAACCGAGTCAGATAGCGGTTCGGGTATTTACGGCGACAAGCTGACAGCCACGATTAACGGGAACTTTGGCAATACCGGCAGTGTGATCGACACCAATGTGAATACGGTTGACATCACAGCCGGCAACATTGGTATCGACAACCACTCCGAGAAACTGGGTGTTGAGAATATGACCGCTGATGACGTGAACATTGAAGCGGACGGCGATATCGTCGGCGCAGGCGACAATGACACTCACATCAATGCAAACAGCCTGACCACCCACTCCCAGGGTACGACCGGTAAGGCGGATGAGAGTGACACAACGCTGACGGTGAACGTCACAGGCGATGTGAAACAGACCGCCGAATACGGTGTGATCAATACCAAGGGCATCGGGAATAAGCATGAGGATCCGCAGGATCAGGGCAACCAGGATAAAGGTTCCTCCAGCAATAATCCGTCAGACACCATCGACGGCAGCGGCGGTAACAAGGTTCCGGTTCCGGAGACCGTGGAACAGCAGCTGATCTTTGCAACAGCCAGGGGCAAGACCAAAAAAGTCACGCTGAAGTGGACCAAAGTCGATGGAGCAACGTCCTATGTGATCTACATGGCCAAGGGTAAGAAATTCAGGAATGCCAAGGCTGTCATGACCGTAGGCGCAGACACACTCAAGGCTGTGATCGGGAAACTGAAGAAGAACAAGGCGTACAACTTCACGGTCGTTGCCATGATGGGCGACACCGCCATTGGCACCAGCCCGGTCGTCTACGGTATCTCCGGCAAGTCCTTCAAGGGCAAGACCGAAGCGAAGAAGATCAGGAATGTCAAGAAAAAACTGACAGTTCGTGTAAACAAGAAGAAGAAGATCAAAGGCAAAGTTATCGCCAAAGGTTCCAGGCTTCTGAAGTACACGAAGGCTCTCCGCTTCATCGCTGAGGACCCGACGATCGTGAAGGTCACGAAGAAGGGTGTTGTCAAAGGCCTGAAGAAGGGAACGACAAAGGTTTACGTACTGACGGTGAACGGTCTTCGCAAGGTCGTCAAGGTAACAGTAAAGTAGTAACGGTGAAGAAGTAACAGTAAAGAAGTAACAGTCAGGTAAAAACCAACTAAAATGCCACTAACAGTCAGCCAAGAGGCGATGGGACTTCCACTAACGGTCGACTGAAAGGTGATGGGACTTCCACTAACAGTCGACTAAAAGGTGATGGGACTTCCACTAACAGTTAACTAAAAAGCAATAAAAAGTCAACTAACAGTCAATTAACAGGATCATTGAGGAGTCATTGAGGTATGAAAAGCAAGTTCGGGAAAAAAGCAGCATTGGTTCTGGCGGGGCTGCTGCTGATGCAGACCATGTCGATTCATGTCATGCAGGCTGAGATGGTTGAAGAGGCTACTGTTTTGGCATCTGAAACAGAGACCGGGGTGGGATCCGTATCTCAGGCGGAACCGGAGGTCAAGCCGGAACCTGCGCCTCAGGCGGAACCGGAGGTCAAGCCCGAACCCGCGCCTCAGGCGGAACCGGAGGTCAAGCCGGAACCCGCGCCCCAGGCGGAACCGGAGGTCAGGCCTGAACCTGCGCCTCAGGTGGAACCGGAGGTCAAGCCGGAACCGGCCCCTCAGGCGGGACAGGAGGTGAACCCGGAGCATGCCCCCCAGGCGGAACCGGGAACGCCTGTCCCTGGCGGAGGCGGGGCGGAAGCCGGAAAAGCTGAGGGTGATTCGGAGGACGCCGATGCCCAGGGCGCTGCCAATGACCAGGATGCTGCAGGGGGTGCCGAAGCGAATTCCGGGGAGACAGCCGGGAGAAATGCCTCTGAGGAAGCTGCAGGAGAATCTGCAGAGAAACCCGGAGAAACAGCCGGAGGTGAATCCTCAGCGGATACCGGTACTGAGGGAAGCGGTGATGATCTGCCCGAAGTAGGTACATCCGAAGCTTCAACAGAAATTTCGCCCGAGTGCAGCGAAGGCGAGCCCTGGGAGAAAGCGGAGGAAGTTGAGGAGACATCTACTGAAACTGCAGAGGAAAAAGGCGGCGATCCGTCCCTGACGGAAATCGCCCTCCAGCAGGACGGTAATGGCGCCTACTATACCTATACCAGTGACCACAATACTTCGCTGACGCTCACGCTGAACGATGGAGGCGGAAGCCAGGTCGGACAGAGCAAAATTGTAAGTCCTGCCACTGTTGAGAGTGTTCGTGTTTATTTCCTTAGCCAGGACAGCAATGATTTCAGCCTCACGGAGGCTGATTACGGAAAGACAGTTGCTCTTACAATCAAAGTTGTCAACGATGAGGGAGAAACGACTGATCAGGCAGTGGGAACGATCACGCTAACGCCGCCTTCCCTTACGCTTCCCTCATCTGTGAACTGTTCCGTCCTTTCGAAGACTGAAGATCTTTACGATATCAATGTTGTGAGCGGCATTTCATGGACGAACGGAAGCTGTAGGACAAGTAAGGTTGTGGAGAAACTCTCGGGCGGAAGCTGGACAGAAGTGCCAAACGGCAGGGCGTTTACCTCTGCCGACGCCGGGGTGTACAGGGTCCGCATCAAGACCAGTCCGAATATGGGTACTTTTTATTCGAACGAGGTGACCGTTGCGGTGCCGATAACGGATTTTGTGTTTGGAGAAGATCCGGCGATCGGTTCAAAAATAACAGTGAAACCGGTCGGACCGGATGGAACTGAAGCGCAGGTCCAGAACTTTGCATGGTATTATGGAGATGGGACAGCGGCACAGGGGAGTGAACTGACCTTTACACCGCAGCTGAAAGATGCGCTGCAGGCCCAGACCATGACACTGCGGCTGACAGCAAAAGACCTGATCGGCAACACCTTTACGAAGTATGTCACGCTGAAACCGCTGGATCTCTCAAAAGCCTCCCTGTCATTCGGTGATTACGGGCATCCGGATTATGACGGTGATAACCAGATGCCGGATGCAGCCCTGTTCCTGGATGATTATGAGATTCCGAAAGGACTCTATACCGCAGAGCCGGCTGCGGATAAGAACAGTGTCAACGCAGGCGAGGCCTGGGCAAAAGTGACCGGTGAAGGGACCTATCTGACCGGCACGGCATATGTGCAGTTTGTGATCGACCCGATTGAGATGGATATTGATGAGGACGATTTTATCACGTCATTCGATTACGATGGGAGCGAACACATGCCCGTGCTGAAAGGCAGCGCGTCAAAGGTCTTCAAGCTGAAATATAAGAAATGGCGGAAGAAAAACGCTGACGGATCCTGGACGAAAATTACGGGAGCACCGGTTGAGAGCGGAACCTATCGTGTGAATGTGACTGTAACGGGAGCGGATGGCAATTACGAGAAGGCTGTCTTTAAAAAGATGGTGTTTACCATCAATGGCAGTTCCGAACCGGAAAGCCAACAGCCGGAGCCGCAGCAGCCGAAAACGCAGAGCACACCGATGGATCTCACCGTGACGGACGCGGATGGGAATGCAGCCGGGTACCGTTCAAGGGATATCTCCCTCGCCGGGGAAGGGCAGGAAGAAGCAAAGCCCGCTCTGGAGATCAGCGCGGATCCGGTGAAACGCTCTGACGGCAATGTACAGCTCGATGAGAACGGAAAGTCTGTTTACAGGCAGCGGAATCTGCACGTAACCCCGACATTTATGAAAAACATGCAGACCCGTCAGGCAATGGTGGTCAGGTTTGTTCTTGAAGACGCAGCCGTGCAGCTGAATGTATCGGCCCTTGACACCGCTGCTGCCTATACCGTGAAGCTGGCACCTCTTGATGACAAGGATCTGACCGAGGAAGAGAAGGTGGTGCTTGCCGGCTATAAGACCGGCCCCGGTATCTACGCGGTCCGCGTCGTCAGGGAGGATACCGGAGCGGACGTGACAGAAGCAGTCGTGTCCTCAGGTGCGCTGGAGGTTATGCTGGATGTAACACAAAACGACGGCTCAACCCCGGCAGGCATTCTTTTCCTGAAGGAAGACAGGGCGCGGTCATCCGGGGCTCCGATCCCATATACAGCTGACGGACAGCTCGTCCGGCAGGAGGACAGGGAGTACCTGAAACGGACAGCGCCGGGAAGCGGGATCTTTACGTTGCTCAGGGAATGAATACGGTAGTGATGGGACAGTGGGGACGTTTCTCACTGTCCCATTTTGATTCCTGGCACGCTGTTTGCCTTTAAGGGGGGCTTTAAATCAGGTGTAATAGCGGACTGTATGTACATGGGTTCATGCCGCGTAACCACGAAAAGGGGTTTCTTAATCAGTAAGGAAAGCGTTTTGCAGAACGAAATGCTGCGTCCAATGTCTCCCCGGGAGTTGTTACGGAGGGGCCGCCCAGTTCCAACGGCTCTCAGGTCCCCTCGCAAAGGGCAACGCGCAATGCGCGTAAAACCTTTATGGTTTTCCGCTTATGCGCGCTACGCTCGAGCCCTGAAAGCTCTCGCTCGGCCCTTTGCTCTGTGTGAGACAAGGAGCAAGCTCCTTGTCTCACGGGTCCCTTGTCGCCGGGAACGAAGGGCGGACTCCTTGATACTCCCGGGGAGACATTTGGCCATCAGGCATTTCTGTTCTGTGAAATTATACATTCTCATTTGAAGGATGAAACGGATGATCTGTCACGTAAACGCAGGAATACCGTCATGAACACCATGTCGCATACCTGTCAGGCTATGTCCACCTGATTGGGCAGCGGGGAAAATATGTTTCTGACTTACCAACTCTATTACTGATCCCCCTCATGTGACAAAGCGGATGAAACTTCTAAATTCATTTCATGCGTCCGCCCGAGAAAGCTCAAAGGCAGCGTTTGAAGCGGATGCAACTTCTCATTTTCTTCATATGCGTCCGCCCGAGAAAGCTCAAAGACAGCCTTAGAAGCGGACGCACCTTCCCAGGCTCTTTATATGCGTCCGCCCGAGACAACTCTGAGACAGCTTTTGGAGCGGACGCATCTTCCCAAACTGTTTATATGCGTCCGCCCGAGACAACTCTGAGACAGCTTTTGGAGCAGACGCATCTTCCCAAGCTCTTTATATGCGTCTGCCCGAGGCACCTCAGACACAGCTTTTAGAGCAGACGCATCTTCCGGTTTTCTTCGCTTTCGTCCGCCCGAAATAACCCCTGGCCTCCCCTCGTGTGTTTATGGTTGTTATTCCCAGGCATGCGCTCATAAACCTGCGGAAGCAGAAGCGGCGTGTGAATTCGTAAGCGAAACCATGCGCAGGAACCGAAGAGTGAGATGGCCGCCTACGCAGTCTTAGGGGGCGAAGTAAGAGCGTATCGTTCGGCGAATGCTTCGTCCCCTTAGACGGAGTTGACGGGCAGCTCACCGGAGTGGGCGCGGTTGAGCGTCGAATATCACACCCGCTCTGCGCCTGCTGTTTTATAACACGCATGCCGTCCGGGAATCCAACCTCAACTCACGAAAATCCCCCTTTCTCATACCCCCGCAATTTTTTTACATCACCTCGCAAGTTTGGATAATGACGAAAAACTGACAAAAACCTATACTATACCCAGACTATGACATTCATAAGAAGGACTTAATGGAGGCGCGATCATGCAGGAAGTCAGAATCTGGGAAGAGGCAGTCGTTATCCCGACCTACGAGGTGGGTGAACCGGACAAAAATCCGATGTTTCTGGAAAAGAGGGTTTACCAGGGCAGCTGCGGTAAGGTGTATCCGTATCCGACCACGGAGACCATCAGCCCGGTGAAGAAGGACAGGAAATGGAATGCCGTGTTTCTGGAGAATGAGTACATCAAAGTGATGATTCTTCCGGAGCTGGGGGGCCGTGTCCAGCGGGCATATGACAAGACCAACGGCTACGATTTTGTTTATTACAATCAGGTGATCAAGCCCGCCCTGGTGGGCCTTTGCGGCCCCTGGATCTCCGGCGGTATTGAGTTCAACTGGCCGCAGCATCACAGACCTACGACATATATGCCGGTAGACCATATCATTCAGGAAAACGCGGACGGCAGCAAGACGCTTTTTGTACACGATGTGGACCAGATGTACGGAACAAAGGGGATCATCGGCTTCACACTGTATCCGGACAGGGCGTACATCGAGATCAGGGGCCAGCTTTATAACCGGACGAGCATGCCCCAGACGTTCCTGTGGTGGGCCAACCCGGCAGTAGCGGTCAACGACCATACTCAGTCTGTTTTCCCGCCCGATGTGCATTCCGTGATGGATCACGGCAAGCGGGACGTCTCCCGGTTCCCCATCGCCACAGGCGTGTATTATAAGCATGACTACAGCGAGGGCGTGGACATTTCCAGATATAAGAACATTCCGGTGCCTACCTCCTATATGGCGGAAAAGTCCGAGTATGATTTTGTGGGCGGATACGATTACGCAAAACAGGCAGGCCTCCTGCATGTGGCGGATCATCACATCTCTCCGGGCAAGAAGCAGTGGACCTGGGGCTGCGGTGATTTCGGCAGGGCCTGGGACCGTAACCTCACAGACGAGGATGGCCCTTACATTGAGCTGATGTGCGGCGTGTATGCTGACAACCAGCCTGACTTCACATGGCTGAAGCCTTTCGAGGAAAAGGTATTCACGCAGTACTTCATGCCCTACAAGCAGGTGGGATATGTAAAGAATGCCACCATCGATGCCTGTGTGAACATGGAAGCCACTGAGGAGGGCGTGCGCCTCTGCGCATATGCCACCTCCGAACGGAAAGGCGCGAAAGTCCTGCTGACATGTGCAGGGAAGGAAGTCTTCTGCGAGACAGCAGATCTCTCTCCTGTCAGTGTGTATGAAAAAACCATCAGCCTGAAGCCGGAGAGGGAGACCGACCTGAAGGTGCAGGTCATCGACGGGGAAACGGGATGTGTCCTGGTGGAATACCAGCCAAAGGAACAGGGCATCCCGGAGCTGGCAAAGCCGGCAGAGGCAGCTAAAGACCCGGAGGAGATCCTGACCAATGAGGAACTGTTCCTGACCGGTCTGCATATCGAGCAGTACCGTCATGCCACATACCTTCCGGACCCCTACTATCTGGAAGGACTGAAGCGGGATCCGGGTGACATCCGAATCAACAACGCCTACGGCGCCCTGTTGCTTCGTAGAGGCGATTTTGAGGGGGCCGAAAAGCACTTCAGGAAGGCCATCGGGCGCCTGACATGGAAGAATCCGAATCCTTACGACAGTGAGGCATATTATAACCTGGGGCTGGCCCTGTTCTATCAGGAGAGGTTTGATGAGGCCTTTGACGCCTTCTACAAGGCCACCTGGACCAATGAGCAGCAGGAGATGTCCTTTTACTATCTGGCAGCCATCGCGGCCCGGAAAGGTGAATATGAGGCTGCTCTGGCATTTGCGGAGAAAGGTCTTGTGAAGAATGCTCACAATATTAAGGCCAGAGGCCTGAAAGCCGCGATCCTGCGTCTGCTTGGAAGAAAAGAAGAAGCACTGGCCTGGGCAGAGGAAAACCTGAAGGTCGATCCCTTTGATTTCCTTTCCCGCTTTGAAAAGATCTTCCTGACTTATGAAGGAGAGGGCTGTGTAAGATGCGCCGTAAGGGAAAGCGAAGCCCCGCACGATGAGCTTGTCGCCCTGATGCGCGATTTCCATGAGAATTTCCTGATGGTCGCCCGGGATTATGCGGAGAGCGGGTTCTATAAGGAGGCGCTGGCAGTTCTTGACAGCTGCAGCCGGGAAAACCCGATGCTGTATTACTACAGAGGTTTTTACCTGGAGAAGCTCGAAAAGGAACAGGATGCAGCAGCCGCCTTTGCAAAGGCGGAGCAGGCGGATCCTTCCTGGTGCTTCCCCAACAAGCCGGAGGATATTGCGGTCCTTGATGCTGCCATGAAAGCGGATCCGGATGGTTCAAAAGCGCCCTATTATCTTGGCTGCCTGTATTATGACAGGCTGCAGTTCGAAAAGGCTGTCGGGCTGTGGGAGACATCCCTGTCAAAGGATGACAGGTATCCGGTCCTGCTGCGCAATCTGGCCATCGCTTACTTCAACAAGAAGAATGATCCGGAGAAGGCGCTTGCGTGCATGGAAAAGGCCTTTGCGTTAAATACCGCAGATGCGCGGATCTTTCTGGAGCTGGACCAGCTGTATAAAAAGCTGAACCGCAGTGTTGGGGAACGACTCGCCTCATTTGAAAAATACGCCGTCGGTACACATGGCAGACAGTCTCTGGTCAGACAGCGCGACGATCTGATGATCGAATATGTGACCCTGCTCAACAGTGCCGGCCGGTATCAGGACAGCTATGACGCCATCATGGGTCATACCTTCCGCCCGTGGGAAGGCGCTGAAGGAAAGGTTTCCGCCCAGTATAAGGTCGCTCTTGCACAGATGGCAAAGGAGCGCATGGCTGCAGGCGAACCGGCTGCTGCAAAGTCGTATCTCGAAAAGGCGCTTGTGCTGCCGCTGAATCTTGGAGAGGGCAGGCTCGAGGGAACGAAGGACAACAACATCTGGTACCTGCTTGGTGAGGTAAAAGAGGCTCTGGGAGAGGCGGATGCGAAGACCTGCTATGAGAAGGGGACACTCGGTACCGATGAGCCGGCGGGCATGATGTACTACTATGACCAGCCTGCGGACATGATCCTCTGCAAGGGTCTGGCCTATGAAAAGCTGGGAGAGCACCGGGCAGCCTGTGCCTGCTTCAACAAGCTCATCGATTACGGCGAGCGGCATATAAGGGATAAAGTCCGGATTGACTATTTTGCGGTGTCTCTGCCCGATTTCCTGATCTTTGAGGATGATCTGACGAAGAGAAATGAGGCACACTGCTATTACCTGATGGGTCTGGGCAATCTGGGCCTGGAAAGGAAGGAGAAAGCAGCTGCTTACTTTGATGAGGTGATCAGAAGGGATCAGTCGCATCAGAACGCGATTCTGTACCGGAAGATGACAAAGTAAAGCATGTAAGACAGTGAGGGGCCGGGAAAGCCAGGGTGAGTCAGAAAAGCTGCCACTCTGACTCTCCCGGTGACTTGTTCCCTTCGGTTTCAGATATCTCCCAGGGAATCCAGCAGAGCGGCGATCTTTCCGATGTCCAGGCTGCATGTTTCGTCTGAGATTGAAATGGGAATGATCTCGTCTATACCATGAAGAAAAATGTCCGGCCCGTTGGCGGTATCATCGTATTCCTGGTCATTCAGGAAGACGACGACCTTACGACGCCTGTAGTCGATAATCCAGTATTCCCGGACCCCGGCATTCATATATTTCATGGCTTTTCTTGTATAGTCATTCGTGACAGACCCCGGTGAGACGATTTCAATGATGAAATCAGGTGCTCCGAAGATCCGCCCTTTGCGCATTTTGGAGCGGTCACAAAGAACCATGATATCCGGCTGCACAACCGTGCGATCGTCTTCGTCGAGCATGACATCACTGGGAGAGAGCAGGACCATGCAGCCGGGATGCGCATCTGAACAGGCGCGAAGCTGCAGATATAATTCGCCTAGAATGACCTGGTGTCTGGTATTTGGTGCTGCCATGTCGTAAAAAACACCGTCGATCAGTTCTACCCGCCGCTCATCCGGAAGGGCCAGATAATCGCTGTATGTAAAAGAGCCCTGCCGGGCAGGGTCAAAGTCGGGATCTTTCTGCCGGGAAGCGTTTCCGGCGCTGTAAGTTCTCCCCGGTTCGGCAACCACTGACGCAGAAACTGATCGGAAGTTGGTATCCATCCCCGGCTTTTCGCTGGGAAAAAGGGGCTTTTGCAGGACCCGCTCCAGCTTCAGCAATGTTTCATAACGGGGAGAAGCGGTGGCACCGGAAAAGATTTTCTGGACCGTGCCAAGAGGAACTGCTGCCAGATCAGCGATCTGCTGGTTGGTATATCCGAGTTCTTTTTTTCTGCGTTTCAATTCTCCAATGGTCATCGGTCAGAGCTCCTTTCTGTATGATTTTTGTTCAGATGATGTACAGGAAAATGGTATCATAAGACCCTGTTTAATGCAACCATATATGGAAATGTTTCCATATATGGAAATTATGATGTACAGCAGGCTGTGCGGAAAGGCTTGCAGGAACCGAGGTAAATCGGTAAGATGACAGGGACGAAATAAGAAAGAAAAGAAGACATCTGATCTTTTCAGGGAGGTACACACAGTGATCTATGACATCGATCTCAGCCGGAACAGGAGGGAAAGGATTCACCCGCTTTCCGGCCGGTTTTACGGGAAAAATGCGGTTACCGGAGATGTGATCTCCTTCACGAACAGTTCCATGCTGCTTAACGGCCGGCCCTTCTTCGGGATCAGCGGGGAGTGCCATTATGCCCGCGTCCATGAGAACCAGTGGGAGGATACGATCCTGAAAATGAAGGCAGGCGGGATCAACATCATTGCCACCTATATTTTCTGGATCCATCATGAAGAGGAGGAAGGAAGGTTCCGTTTTGACGGAAACCGGGACATCCGAAGATTTGTACAGCTGTGCCGGAAGCATGGCATGTATGTGATCATCAGGATCGGCCCGTTCTGTCATGGGGAGGTCAGAAACGGCGGACTGCCGGACTGGCTGTACGGGAAACCCTTTGAAGTCAGAAGCCTGGATGAGGGATTTCTCTCCTGCACGAGAAGGCTGTACCATGAGATCGGGGTGCAGCTGCAGGGGCTGTTCTTCGGGGATGGCGGTCCGGTTATCGCAGCCCAGATCGAAAACGAGTACATGCATTCCGCGGCACCGTGGGAGATGACGACGGGGATCACGAACGAGTGGGTCCCGGGCGGATCTGACGGAAACGCGTATATGCTTGCCCTGAAAAAGATCGCTGTCGAGGAAGGGATCGTAACGCCGTTCTACACCTGCACGGCGTGGGGCGGGGCAGCCATGCCTTTTGAGGAGATGCTGCCTCTTTGGGGCGGTTATGCGTACTGGCCGTGGATCTTTTATGATTATCACGGACCGCATCCTGCTACGCCCGAATATCTGTACCGGGATAACCATAACAGCGCGGTAAGGGAAACCTACAATTTTGACCCGGTCTACGATCCTGAAAGCATGCCCTACGCCTGCTGCGAGATGGGCGGCGGGATGGCTAATTATTATAATTACCGCTTCACTCTTCCCTTTGAGAGTGTGGATGCCATGGCCAACATCAAGCTTGGAAGCGGCTGCAACTTCCTGGGCTACTATATGTACAGGGGCGGCAGCAATCCCAGGGGAAGCAGAACGCCGTATCTGAATGAACATCAGTGTCCCAAGATCTCGTATGATTACCAGGCTCCGATCGGGGAATACGGCCAGCTGCGGCCCAGCTTTTTCAGGCTTAAAGCCCTGCATCAGTTTTTGAGATCTTTTGGAGAGGAGATCTGCAGCCTGACGACGCTGCTGCCGGAAGGATCGCAGGAGATCAGTCCGGAGGATACGCAGACCCTTCGTTTTGCCGTCCGCACAGACGGAGAAAAGGGTTTCCTTTTCCTGAACAATTTCCAGGATCATGCAAACTGCCGGGATAAGCACCATGAGACGATCGCGCTGAAAGGACGAAACAGAGATATTCTTTTTGAAAACCTGTCTCTTGCAGCCGGAGAGAACGCGATCCTGCCTTTCGGCATGGATGCGGATGGATACGGGCTGATCGCCGCGAAGGCGCAGCCGCTTTCCGTGATCCGGAATCCTGAAGGAACCGTTTATTTCTTCTTTGCCCCGGAAGGGATGGAACCGGATTACCTGTGGGAGAGCAGGGACATCCATGCCATAGAGACAGCTTCCGGAAAGCGGTTATGGCGCTCGTCAGAGGGGCAGGAGAAGGAGATCCGGATCCGGCCCGGCACCGGCTCATGCTGTATCCTGCGCGGGGCCAGGGGCGATGTGACTTTTGTCACGCTGAGCAGGGAGCAGGGACTGCGGTACTATGAAGCTGAGAAGGAAGGGAAGACATATGCCGTCTTGAGCAATAATCCGGTACTATCTGACGGGACACGGTGGACCTTCCTGCCGGCCGGGGAGAGCAGCCCGGCAGCCGGCCCGGCAGAGCAGACAGGGAAAGAGATCCTGGTCTGGCCGCCGCTTGATCAAAGCGGGCAGGGCGAGGATTTCTGGTCACCGCTGTCACTGAAGATCCCGACACCGGAAGTGCAGCCGCTCGCCTTCAGGAAGAGCGGAATCGGGCGGTATGTGGTGACACTGCCTGAAACAGCCGCCGGACAGAAAGATGCCGGGGCCATGCTGCGGATCCGGTACCGTGGAGATATCGGGCATCTGTTTGAAAACGGGACGCTCATCTCCGATCATTTCTGCAACGGCGAAGTCTGGGAGGTGGGTCTGTCCCAGGCTCTGCAGCATGCGGATACAAAGGAGCTGACCATCCTGATCACGCCCTTGAAAAAGGATGCATCTGTGGACGTTTCCTCAACGATGGCAGGCCGGCTGGAACAGCTGTCCGGGGCAGTGGAGGCGCTGGAAAAGGTGGAGCTGATCAGCGGAGCACAGTGTTCTTTTTGCACAGCAATTTTTTGATATGCATGGGCATTTTTTTGCTATTGTAAGCAAAACCAAATGATATTATAGTATAGAACAGGTAAAAGTAGACAAAAAGCGCCCTGCGGGGCCCGGAGGAAAATGCATGAGCAGAGTACTTGAATTTAAGGGTATATCTAAGTATTTTCCCGGTGTAAAAGCGTTAGATGACATCAACTTCAAGGCCTACGGCGGTGAAGTGCTGGCTTTTCTGGGAGAGAACGGAGCCGGCAAATCCACCCTGCTGAAGGTCCTGAACGGTGACTATCAGCCCACCAGCGGCGAATACTGGCTGGACGGTGAGCAGAAGCATTTCTCCTCACCTCATGAGGCGATCGAGGAGGGTATCAGCATCATCTACCAGGAGAGGCAGATCCTTCTGGAACTTTCGGTTGCGGAGAACATCTACCTTGGACGAATGCCGGCCAGCCGGTTCGGCGTGATCGACACCAGGAAAGCAAATCAGATGGCAGCGGAGATCATCAAGGACTTCGGCCTGCCGATTCAGCCGACCACCAAGGTCAAGGATCTTTCCATTGCCTATCAGCAGATGGTTGAGATCATGAAAGCCTACAGCCGTGAGAACCTGAAGGTCATCTGCTTTGACGAGCCGACGGCTTCCCTTTCAGATGCAGAGATCGATTCACTGTTCTCAATCATCCGGAAGCTGAAAGAGCAGGGCCTGATCATTATCTATGTATCCCACCGTATGGCGGAAATTGAGGAGATCGCAGACAAGGTCGCCATCTTTAAGGACGGGCGGTATGTGGATACTGTCAAAGTCGGCGAGGTCACCGAGGCCGAAATGATCAAGATGATGGTCGGCCGCGACCTGGGTGATATTTTCTCCGGCCTTGACAGAAACAAAAAGATCGGTGAAGTGCTTCTGGAAGTGAAGAATGTCTCTTCAGACTATGTCAAGGAAAACTCCTTCGTTCTGCACAAAGGCGAGGTGCTCGGCTTTTCCGGCCTGGTCGGTGCAGGCCGCACGGAACTGATGAGAGCGATCATCGGGGCGGACAGGATGAAGACCGGTGAGGTGATCCTGGAAGGCAGAAAGATCGTCAACCGTTCACCCAAGGAAGCGATGGACAACGGTATCGTGCTGGTCCCGGAGGATCGGAAACTGCAGGGTATTCTGAGCAATCTGAGTGTTGCGGGAAACATCAACATCGCGCTGATGGATCAGAACGCCAATGGTCTGGGCGTGATCTCCACGAAGAAGGAGGATGCGGCAGCCGAAAGGGGAATCGCCGATTTCAACATCAAGACACCTTCTCCGGACAAGAAGATCGTGGAGCTTTCCGGCGGCAACCAGCAGAAATGCATTGTAGCCAGGGGTACGGCCACCCATCCGAAGGTGCTGATCCTGGATGAGCCGACGAAGGGCATCGATGTCGGCGCCAAGTCAGAGTTCTACCATATGATCTGCGCGTTCGCGAAGCAGGGGCTGGGTGTTATCATGATCTCCTCGGAAATGCCGGAGGTCATCGGCCTTTCCGATCGGATCCTTGTGATGCGTTCGCTGCGCATCGTCGGTGAGGTGCCGAGGAAGGAAGCAACTGAGGACAGGCTGCTCAGCCTTGGAATGATGGGGGACGAATAAATGGAAAACAAGAAAGAGAAAAGCGGAATCTTAAGCATCATAGGTGGTGATAAGATCATCCTGATCGTTGCCATCATCGCGGTGTTTGCCCTGTTCACAGCCCTGAATAAAAACTACCTGACCTGGACAAACATGGTCAACCTGATGATCGCCGCCTCCCTGGTAGGTCTGGTGGCGGTAGGACATACCTACCTGATCATCGCCGGGCAGAATGACCTGTCTCCCGGCGCACTTGCGGCGTTTTCAGGGACACTGGCAGCGCTGCTCCTTTCGAAGGGGCTGCCGATCGTTGTGGCGATCATCATCGTCATTTTGGGCGGCATTGTGGTCGGCCTTTTCAATGCCTGGATGGTCAACAAGATCAAACTGGAAGCCTTTATCGCTACCCTGGTGACCCAGAATGTGGTCCGCGGTTTTGCCTATATCATCTGCGACGGCAAACCGATCTCCATCAGCAACAAGGCGTTCCTGGCCATCGGCAAACTGCGTATCCTGACCATTCCCCTTTCCGTGTGGCTGATGATCATCGCTTTCGCGGTATTCGGCTTTATTCTTGCCAGAACAAAGTTCGGCCGCAGCGTCTATGCCATCGGCGGCAGCAAGGAAGCAGCCAGGCTTGCGGGCCTTAATCCCCAGCGGATCATCATGACCTGCTTCATGATCATCGGTATCCTGACCAGCATCGGCGGCATCGTGTTTGCCAGCCGCATGAATTCCGGTCAGCCCGCAGCCAATGTCAACCTCGAGTTCGATGCCATCACCGCTGTTATTCTCGGCGGCGTATCCTTTGCCGGCGGTGTCGGCAGCATGGCAGGCACGGTCCTTGGTGTTATCCTGATCCAGGCATTCAATACCGGCCTGATCATGGTCAACGTTTCAACCTTCTGGCAGTATGTCGCCAGAGGCGCGCTGCTCCTGTTCGCGCTGACCTCCGACTACATCCGTAAGCAGAGACGTGAGAAGGAACTGCTGGAAGCTTCGATGAGAAATATAAAATGATAACCTGCGAAGCAGGTTGGCAGATTTCGCGAAGCGAAAGATGCATGGCTCCGTGAGGAGCCAATCAGTTTAACGAGCAAAAACGCGAAGCGTTTTCGCGAGTCTGATGGTGTAAACCAATCAGACCATTCGCGAGTCTGATGGTGTAAACCAATCAGACCATTCGCGAGTCTGATGG
>JAGCAV010000475.1 GCA_017652545.1 Lachnospiraceae bacterium | reverse complement strand
TAACAGTAAAGGTCGGTTTGTTAAAAAGTTGTTTTTCTATCTTGACTCCGTAGTTACTACACACCTTATCGTTTTGTTTGAAGAAGGAAATGACCTGTAAATGTCTTCAAAAAAGGAGGGTATGCATGTTTGACACTTTATTCAGCGCAGGGAAGATCGGAAATTGCGAGATCAAGAACCGTCTGGTCGTGACCGCCATGGTGACGAATTACTGCAGTTCGGATGGAAAGGCGACGGAGCGGTACATTCGCTACCACGAGGAAAAGGCAAAAGGCGGCTGGGGCCTGATCGTCACAGAGGACTATGCGATTAACGCGCATTGCATGGGGTATGCAAATATCGCAGGCCTGTACAATGATGACCAGATCGAATCCCACAGAGAGCTGACCGATCGTGTGCATCTGTATGGGGCAAAGATTTTTGCACAGATTTATCATGGCGGCCGCCAGAGTCACAGCGGTGTGAACGGCGGTGTGCAGCCTTTGGCACCCAGTGCAATCCCCTGTCCCTGGTGCCGTGATCTCCCCAAGGAACTGACCAGGGCGGAAATTCACAGGATTGTGGAAGAGTTTGGCGCCTGCGCGAAGAGGGTGAAGGCAGCCGGATTTGACGGAATTGAGCTGCATGCCGGACACGGCTATCTCCTTGCGGAGTTCATGTCCACATATGCAAACAAGAGAACCGATGAGTACGGCGGATGCCTGGACAATCGTGTTCGTATTATCAAAGAGACGCTGGATTCCATCCGGGCCAATGTCGGCAATGATTTCCCGGTCACCATACGTTTCTCCGCTGACGAAGATATGCCCGGCGGCAGGGACATCGCGGAAACCCGTGTACTTGCCAAGCTGTTTGAGGAGTGGGGCTTCGACGGACTCCATGTATCGGGTGGTGTCTATGGCGATTTTAACAAGGGAATTGTGTCTCCTATGTATGTCAAGCACGCCTGGCTTGCGGATGCGGCAGAGGAAGTCAAGAAGATCGTCAAGATCCCTGTGATCACCGTGAACCGTGTAAACGATCCCAGGATGGCGGATCAGCTGATCGAGATGGGCAAGGCGGACTTTGTCGGTATGGGACGCGGCTCGCTGGCGGATCCCGCGCTGCCGAACAAGGCCAAGGCAGGCAAAATGCAGGATATCAGGTATTGCATCGGCTGCCTCCAGGGCTGCACAGGCGCTCTCTATGTGGGCGGTCCCGTGACCTGCCTGGTCAATCCGAGTGTGGGCAGGGAATACGAGGCGGACTACACGCAGGTCGCAGCTCCCAAGAAGATTGCCATCGTGGGCGCAGGCCCTGCAGGCATGACGACGGCGATTACTGCAGCCAGAAGAGGCCATCACGTCACCCTTTTCGAGGCAAAAGAGAAGACCGGCGGACAGTTTGTCTCCGCAGCATATCCGCCCTGCAAGGGTGAGTTTACGACCTTCCTCTCCTGGTGCAATAAGCAGCTGCACGATTATGGCGTAAATGTCCTGCTGAATACAAAGGCAACTTCTGCTATGATTAAAGACGGAGGGTATGACGAAGTCGTCATCACGACCGGAGGCAAGCCCTGGATCCCCGGCTTCATCAAGGGCGTCGATCTGCCTCATGTAAAAATCGCGGAAGAAGTGCTGACCGGCAAGGTTCCGATCGGAGACAATGTTGTGATCGCAGGCGGCGGAGAAGTGGGCTGCGAAACCGCTGCACATCTCGCTTCCATCCAGAAGGGTGCTACCATCGTCGAGATGAAGCCTGTTCTTATGGAAGAGCTGGACGGCGTGAACAAGGAAAACCTGTCTCAGATCATGAACCGGTTCCATGTTAAATCCTATGTTTCCACCAAGGTGCTCGAGATCAAGGAGAACTGCGTTCTCGTTGAAACGCCTGAAGGAGAAAAGGAACTGCCGTGCGATTCGGTCGTACTTGCCATGGGCTATAAGCCTGAGGATACCCTCGCAAAAGAACTCGAGGCAGAGGGAATTCCGTTCCATATTCTTGCAGGTGCCGTTAAGACATCCAATGCGCTGGTCGCTAACCGCGAAGGCTTTGAACTCGGTTTGAAGCTGTAAAGGTGCTGAGTGGAAAGGGCCTTCTCCGGAGTTCGGGGAAGGCTCTTTTTATGGAGTGAGAAGTTTTTTCATGGAGTGAGAAGTTTTTTCGTTATGTCGGAAGCCGGAGAGGACGGTGAGCATGCAGTATAAAATCAATGAAGTGTCGAAGATCACGGGCGTGTCCGTCGATACCCTGCGATTTTATGAAAAGCTGGGGGTGATCACACCCAAAATCAATGAGACAAACCGGTATCGGTACTACGATGATATCGATATCAATATGATTTTTGATTATAACAATTATCGAAAGCTCGACTATTCCTCCAAAGAGGCCCTTCATTTTATCCGCAGTGCAAGCCTCGAAGAGCAGGCTGGTATACTGGAGCACAAGGCGGATTATTATCGTGACAAGATTAAGCACTATAAAAAGCTGCAGAAGAGAAACGAAGAGATCCTGCAGCAGGTCCACAACATTGATCAACTGCTGAATGTTGTGAGGCTCGGAGAGACGCCTGTCTGCCGGTATATCGCTTATCGCGAAAACAAGAGGTTTTACGGCTACAGGCAGTATATGGAAGAAATTCATCAGTGGCTTGAGCAGATCGAACTGGCCGAAAACGCCGTCATTGTCCCCCACGAGGTCATAGAAAACAAAGGCGAAAACAAGCATTTCTGGTCGTTTCTGATCCGTGAGGAGGACAATGCGGAAATCGGGCTTCCCCTCTCCGACAATGTGGAGAGGATAGAGGCCGGCCCCTGTGTGAGAATGATGATCAAGACCGGGAAAGAAGGGACGTTCCATTATGATCTTCTGGCACCTGCAATCGAGTACATTCAAAAGCACAACTTCAGGCTGAGCGGGAACCCCTACGGAATTCTGTTGATTCGCAGCCATGAGGAGACGGGGCTGCACAGATATCTGGATTTCTATCTTCCGATTAAATGACCTTTCGATTTAATGACCTTCGCAAAATGACCTTAGAGGTCATTTGCTCTCTTATATAGAAAGAAGGCCAGTTTGTAAAGCAACAGGCTCATAAGCAGCAAAACCACGGAAAGCCCGGCAATCGCGTAGAATACGCCAATCCCCAAGGTCGTCCTTCCCGCCGTTTCCGGCATGTATCCGAACCAGCCTGCCGGAGCGGAATAGTTTAAAAACGGATAAGGCGCGGTCATGTTCCCTTTTCCCCAGCGTACACCGGCTGCGCCCAGAAGCAGGATGAAAACGAAGTAGAGCAGCGGAGGCAGCATTCCTAAGGGAATGCTGTCAGACTGAAGACAAAGTCGTGTTTATGCCGACAGGCATGGCACGGCTTTTCTTCTTCTTTGTGAGTGCCCAAAAAGTATGATAAAGAAAGAACTCTTTCCTGTCGTTCCTGAAGGCAACAGCCCCCTCTGATTCAGGATCCTTGCCAGTTTCTTTAGGTTCATACATGCAAATGTAAGCCCGACCTTCATCTTCATCCGGGCTTTTCCGTACTGTTGGGTATATCGGAACCCATGATTCTCCTTGGCTGTCCCAAAGATCCTTTCTATCGTTTGCTTTCGTTGCTGGTAGAGCTCCTTCATTCCAAGTGTACAGCGGATATCTTCGGCCATCTCCATGTATGGCTCCCATACATGCCGGGTGACCGTTTTTACATGATCCCGGCTCCCAGTGCATTGTGTCAGGTATGGGCACTGCCCGCATTCAGCTCCGCAGGTGTTGCGAAGACAATCAGAAATCAGTAGATATGTCACCTGAAGCAACGCACGTCGAGACTATAGTGTTGCTACAAAAGTTGAACTCGTAGAAATCCTTTATTTTAAGCACTTTTACGAGCATTTCACCTTCGGTGAGACCGACTGGTCGAAGCGCGGAAAAC
>JAGCAV010000045.1 GCA_017652545.1 Lachnospiraceae bacterium | reverse complement strand
GTACGGGCTCAGATGCGAACCTCTGATATCAAGCTCCTTGCGGTCGCCGATGATCGACCAGTCGACTGTCGTCTCTTTCCCGAACACGGAAAACTCGACAAAGGTTCCGAGTTTCCGGATAATGGTAAGGCCCTGGATCACACTGGCCGGATTTCCGGTTGCCTCAATATAAATGTCGCAGCCATATCCTTCGGTAAGTGCCTTGATCTCTTTGTCGATGTCGCACCTGCCCGGATTGAACACCAGATCCGCGCCAAACTTTCGGGCCAGTTCCAGACGATTGTCCTGCATGTCGAGAGCGATCAGCTTCTTCGGGTTTTTCATTCTCGCGTAGGTGATCATGCCAAGGCCAAGGGTCCCCGCCCCTGAAATGACCACAACATCTTCGTTCGTGATGCCGGCTCTGTCGACAGCGTGCTTGGAACATCCATAAGGCTCGATCAGAGCTGCCTGCTCCAGCGGCATCTCCTTCGGGACTCTGGAGATCACGGAAGTCTTTCCGTATCTCACATATTCCGCCATACCGCCGTTGGTGTAGGACATGAACCCGTACATATCATGAGGCTGGCACATCCAGTAATGTCCGTCCCTGCAGAAACGGCATTTCCCGCAGGGAACGATCTGGTCCGCAGTGATCCTTTCACCCAGCTCATAGCCTTCTACATTCTCACCCAGCTGAACGATCGTTCCATAAAATTCGTGTCCTGGAATAAAAGGCGGTTTGACCCAGGAAGGCTGCATATCATCTCCCCAGAACATCGCCGCACCATGTTTGCATTTCAGGTCACCGGCACATATGCCGCAGGCCTCCGTCCTGATGATGATGTCATCCGGTCCGCACACCGGCGTCGGGTAGTCGTGCTCCAGTCTGTATTCATCCTTACTGCAGGCGACCAGCGCCTTCATCGTTTTTGGAATGGTTCCTCTGACTGCCATTTTGAACTTCCTCCTTACACAAAACCTCGATGATGCCAGAGCTGATCCGTTGTAACCGTTATGCCGCGAAAAACATGCTGTCAGAACAGATCATGCCCCAAAGAAAACATAGTCTCCCGCTTCAACCTCGATGGTTTCCCCATCGATGGAAATACTTGCCGGTACCGGGGTGCTGATCTCATAGCGGACTGCTCCTTCCCGGTACTCCCAGCGGGAGGTGATCAGGCCGTACCGGCTTTCATATTTCGCCTCCAGCCAGCCCAGCCTCTGATCCGGATGCGGAGCGATGAGGACTCTCTCGTAACCGGGCGCTTCCTCATCCGGCCTGATGCCGGCTGCCACGCCGTAGAGCCAGTCGAGCACAGAACCGTATGCGTAGTGGTTGAAGGAGTTCATGTCGGTACTCCAGAAGCTGCCGTCCTCCATGATCCCGTCCCAGTGCTCCCAGATGGTCGTCGCACCCTTCAGGACCGGATACAGCCAGGAAGGATATTCCTTTCGAAGAAGCAGTGTGTAGGCCAGCTCATCGTATCCGTAATCTGTCAGGACATGCAGAAGATACGGTGTTCCGACAAAGCCGGTCTGGAGCTTGTCCCCGGCCGCATGGATCATTTCCGCAAGCTTCGCAGCCGCTTTCCCGGGATCTTCGGCAAGCCTGAAATGGGCCGCCAGCACGCACTCCGTCTGGGTGAGGTACTCCGGCCACTCTTTCCGGAAAGCTTCCCGGATGTGTCCGTACAGTTCCTCATATGCTGATACATCTTCTCCGAGTACCCTGCCGGCTTTGATGACAAGCTCTGTTGAAAACGCGTAGAACGCCGTGGCGATCAGGTCCTCCCTCGTGGAGCCCTTGTAGCTTCCAACCGGCGCGTCCAGTCCCAGCCAGTCCGCGAAATGTTCTCCGCCCGTCCACAGGTACTGCCTGGTCGTGGCCCCGGTTATATAACCGACCCAGCGCTTCATACTCTCAAACTGTCTGGAGAGCACGCCGGCATCCCCGTAGGCGAGGTAGATCTCCCAGGGCACGACTGTGGCGGCATCGCCCCAGGCCGCGCTTGGCTTTTCTGCCCGCAGCACATCCGGGATGACAAAGCCCACTGCGCCGTCTTCCCTCTGGTCGGCTGCCAGGTCGTTCAGCCATTTGAAATAGAACTGCTCCGCATCATAGTTATAGATCGCTGTCCGTGCAAAAACCTGGGCATCGCCGGTCCAGCCAAGGCGCTCATCCCTCTGCGGGCAGTCGGTCGGTACATCCAGGAAGTTATCCTTCTGCGACCATACGGCATTGCTGATCAGATCATTCAGGAGCGGGTCGGAGGTCGCCAGATATCCCGTCCTCTCCATATCGGAATAGACCGCGATTCCCGTAAAGTTGTCCTTTCCGGCTTTCTTAAGTCCGCCGGGGAATTCATTCACCCGGACATACCGGAAACCGAAGAAGGTCAGCTTTGTCTGGTAGCTCTGCTGCCCGTCCCGGCAAATATACCGGTACATGCATCTGGCCGAGCGGTAATTATCATTGTAGAAGTTCCCGTCCGCATCCAGCACCTCGCCGAAGGAAAGATCCACCGCCTCCCCCTTCTTCGCCTCCACGCTCACCCTTACATATCCGGTGATCTCCTGGCCGAAATCAAGCACTGTCTCGCCTGCAGGTGTCGTGATGATCTTTGCGACGGCCAGGCGTTCCTGCTCGCGGACCTCCTCGCCCTCCTGCTCGATCAGCGTGTCATCGGGCCCGTCAAATTCCACAGCCGCTTCCCCGCAGCCCGGCTCAAAGGAGGCATCATAAATCTCACCGTCATAGATCTCCGAAAAGCGGACCCGGCTTTCCCGCACTGTCCACGAACCGTCCGTCACGATGGTCTCGAAGCTTCCGTTCACATAGTTCAGCTCCAGCTGAGCCAGCAGGCCCGCCGGGTTGGCGCGCAGCTCTTCCTGGGCAGGAGACGACTGCCAGCCCACGAGCCGGGACCGGTACCATCCTTTCCCAAGCAGCACGCTGAGCTGATTGTCCGCGTTGTCCCGGATCAGATCCGTCACATCATACGTCTGGTACTGAAGACGTTTTCTGTAAACAGTCCAGCCGGGCGCCAGGATAAACGCTCCCACTCTCTCTCCGTTGATCGAAGCTTCATACACGCCCATCCCGGTGATGGTCAGAAACGCGCTCTCAACCACACTCTTCGGCCTGAAGCAGCGCAGAAACTCGGGGACCACATCCCCTAAATCGACAGCGGGCCGGATCCATTTTGCTTCCTGATACATGGCTTTCGTCCTTTCTTTACTCCTGTGTATTTTCCTGATTCGTTGCTTTGTTGTATCTTTCCATTCAGCCCGAAGCACCTGGTGCCCGGGCGTTTCTCATTCCTGATCGGGTTAACGGGGGTTTTCCGCCAGCAGCGCCGATCTTCTGTACTGGCTTGGCGACATCCTGTAGATCCGTGTAAACGCGCGGATAAATGTTTCCGGATTCCTGTAACCGACCTGCGCGCTGATATCCCCCACATTCATCTGGGTATGACTGAGCAGATTCTCTCCCTGCTGGACCCGCAGCTCCGTCACCAGCCTGGAAAAGCTCCGTCCCGTTATCTCCTGCACGAGCCTGGAACAGTAAGGGACGGAAAAGTGGAATGTCTCAGCCAGCTCCCCGAGCGTGACGCTCTGATAGTGGTCCGTGATATACCGGATCATCTCATTCTGGTACGCCTGTTCTTTCCGGATCACGCCGGGTATTTCCATTGAGCAGGAATAAGAACGCGTCAGATGATGAAAAAAGAGCGTCACAAGCGCGCAGCTGATCTTGTCCGCGTATTCGTCATGAATGCTCTGCTCCATGGCAAGGTCCAGAATATGATCCCGGATTCTCTCATCCTTCCCGGTGTGATACAGAAGATAAGGAATCTTATCCTTCTCATACAGATTTCCAAGGAAGAACAGCGCAATCTGCGACTTATCCCTGACCGTGTTCAGGAAGATATCCATAAAGGTATTGTGGCGGATCAGGATATTGAGGACTACGCTCTCATCCTTCACCTCGATCCCGTGCGTCACATTCGGCGCGAGCACAAAAAGGTCTCCCTCTTCCAGAATGGTCTTTGCCCCTTCCGTCACCTCCCGGCATTTTCCCGACAGCACATAGATCATCTCGAAAAAGGTATGCCGGTGCTCAAAATACGGAAAAAACCGGGGGTGCTTCTGCAGAGAGACATTCCGCTTCTCCCGGAAGAAATCATCCTCTGTCTTGTTGGGATCGATACAGCCCGGATCCGAGATCCAGTCTTTCCATTCCCGCGGGATCTCTTCATCGGCCATCAGATCCTCCACAGGCTGTCCCGAAAGGATCCTCTGCGTATATTCCCGGTAAAACAGTTCATCCCTGTCCCATGATAACAGGCGGTTTCTTATCTCTTCTTTATTCATTGGCCGTTTACCTGCAAAAATGCCCCGATGTGCTGTCACACCGGGGCATCCTCTCATCTTCCGCTGCAGAAGTTTACAAAAGCATTTCCAAAAGCCTGATAATGATCATATGTCTGCATCTCGTATTCCTGTTTTAATTCTTCCTGGCTTTTCTGCTTTCCTGTAAACAGCTTCCTGATGATCTTTCTGATGTTCATCCCCTGCTCTCCTTTCCGGGCGGTATCCCTGCGGCCCATGACCGGTTCTTTTCCGTCCCGGGCCTTTCATGTTGATCTGACCGCATTCTACCGCGTCGGAGAGGGAGAGTCCATGACTATCCATCATCAATTGTATTGATTTAATTTAATCTGTTCCGTCATTCCACTGCCCGCAGCAGCGCGTCGATCTTCAGGCGCTGCTCCTTCGTCATGCCTGTGAACGGACCCCAGCTCATCTCCTCGAGCGTACACAGTTCCTTTTCGAAAGGAATGTGCTCATCTTCAGATACGTATTCCCTGCAGAGGATTTCCCATGTCTTCGGATTGGCTTTCAGTTCCTCCCAGGAAGAGTCAAGACTGTACACCTTCCTGCAGGGCACCGTGGGCTCGTATTCGATGCTGTAGCTGCCCGGCTCCGCCGTAAAGACGACACTGCCTCCTTCCTGCCTGCAGGCAGCCTTCTCCGTGAAGAGCGCGGGACAGGTTTCCTGCAGCGTTTTCAGATCCGCGTCCGGGAGGACGATCGTCGCTGTCGCATCGAAGGGGACGGTAAAGGTAAACCGCAGTTTTTTCCCTTCGATCTTCCAGCCGGATTCGATCAGGCCGGCAGCAGATCTAAGCTTCGCGCAGGCACCCGCGATCCGGTAATTCGGTTTCGGCGAGAGGGTAAAGGTCTTAAAGCCGGCCCCTGTCTCATCCGGATTGATGCCGGCCATGCAGCGGAACATCCACTCCACAATGGAACCGTAGGAATAGTGGTTCAGCGAGTTCATCTCCGTTCCGCTGATCTTCCCGTCCGGCTCCACGGAATTCCAGCGTTCCCAAATGGTGGTGGCCCCCATGAGCACTTCGTACAGCCATCCCGGATAGCCCTTCTCCATCAGAAGATGATATGCAAGGTCATTCATCCCGTTCGCTGAGAGGACACGGCACAGATAGGGTGTTCCGATAAAGCCTGTCTCCAGATGATAGAAATTCTTCTTAAGCCTGTTCAGCAATCCGCGGCAGACACGCTCACGGGCAAAATCAGGCACCAGGCCGAAATACAATACCGCCACATGGGCAGTCATCGTATCCACAGCCAGCTTTCCGGCAGGCGTATAGTACTCGCGGACAAAGGCATTACAGATCTCCTCCGCCAGAGCCGCATAGGCTTTGGCGTCCTCGTCCCTTCCGATGATCTTTGCCGCTTTTGCCACGATATTCGTGGAATAATAGTAGTACCCGGAGGCCAGAAAACCCGGATCGGTTCCGCCGTATACGCCGCCGGGGTAATTCCCGTCCAG
Organism: Lachnospiraceae bacterium; assembly: GCA_017652545.1. The sequence continues at coordinate 9,306 of JAGCAV010000045.1, read as the reverse complement.
CGCGAGCCAGTCCGCATAGTGCGTACCGGTCAGCCACAGCCGCTTCGATCCGTCCTCGTCATCCTGACGTTTCATATAGTCGACCCAGGCTTTCATGCTCTCATACTGCCGGTACAGGATGCCCCTGTCTCCGGAGTGCAGATACACATTCCACGGAATAATGGTCGCGGCATCAGCCCAGGCTGTGGAGGCATCTCCCTGGAAATTGCAGACCGGAACCACATCCGGCACGCTGCCGTCCAGTTTTTTCTGTTCCTCATAGAGATCGCGTCCGTATTTGGTATAGAAGGCCGCCGTGTCCATAAAGAAGGACGCTGTTCCGGAAAAGATCTGGGCATCTCCGGTCCAGCCGTAGCGTTCATCGCGCTGCGGACAGTCGGTCGGAACATCCAGGAAGTTTCCTTTCATGCCCCATTTCGCGTTATGGACCAGCTGGTTGACCAGCGGATCTTCTGTGGTGATCCAGCCGTGTTCCTCCATTTCGGAGTGGATCACCAGCCCCTCAAAATCTTCCGGTCTGATTTCTCCGGGCCATCCCTCCACCTTCACAAAGCGGAAGCCATGGAACGTAAAATGTTCCCTCACCTGTCTGCTCTCCCCGTCGGAGATGTAGGTGAATTCCGATTCTGCCGTGCGCAGGTTCTCATTGTAGAAGCACCCGTCCTGCAGGATCTCGCCGGTCTGCATATGGATCTTCGTTCCCGCGGGTGCGCTGCACACAAAGCTGATCCAGCCGACCATATTCTGGCCCATGTCCAGAATGGTCTCACCCTTCGGGCTTGTGATCACTTCCACAGGCCTGAGACGCTCGTGGATCCGGATGGGCGGCGAGAGCCTGGGAGAGAGTCTGTCATATCCAAGGGAGATCTCTTCTGTCCCGAACACTTCGCTGACATCCGCGGTCGCATCGTATACCTCTCCGCAGTATATGCCGCTGGAAACGACCCGGCTTTTCCGGGCTTTCCAGGAGGTGTCTGTCCCGAAGATCTCCTTCGTGCCGTCTTCATAGAAAACCTCGATCTGGGCGATGGCGGCCAGGCGGTCTCCATAGTTTTCACTGCGTATCCGCAGCCCGAAATTGCCCTTATACCAGCCGTCTCCGAGAGCGATCTCAAACCGGTTTGTCCCCTGCCTGAGTAAGAGCTCATACGTCTGGTACTGGATCCATGTGGAATAGTCGCAGAAACCGGGCAGAAGGCATTCATCCCCCTGTTTCTCCCCGTTCAGCATGAATTCGTAGACACCCAGGCCGGTCATGTATGCCCTGGCCTGTTTCACCGGCTTTTCGATGGAGATATCCTGCCAGAGGACCGCCTGAACTTCCTTCGGAAGAGCCGGCGTGATCCACTTTGCCTGCCATGAGGTCTCCTCCCAGACGATGGTTCTGGCTGTCTCAAACCAGGCCGCTTCACTCTGCGCTGTTTCTCCGGCATCGTCCGTCACGATGACTTTCCAGAAATACCTTGTTTGCGGCTCGATCCTGCAGGGCAGCTCAAAGCCCGTGTTCACAATATCGGTTCGTTCTCCGCTGTCATACACCGGGGAAGAGAAGGTCTCGTCCGCTGCCACCAGCACTCTCGCAGAGGCCTGATATTTTCCGGAAGCCTCCTCCACGATCCAGGAGACGGTGGGATGGGCCAGATCATATCCGAGCGGATTGACCAGATGATTTGTTTTCAGATTTGTAATTCTCATAAAGCTAACCTCATTCAAGATACTGGCCGATCACGACCTCAAACCCCGCGGCATCCTCACGGTTGCGCAGTTCAAAGATCAGATCATTTCCAAAGAGCAGCAGGCATCTGGCATAGGTATTGGTCAGCCCCATGCCTCCGATCTCCGTTTCCGTCGGAACTTCAAGGTCGTGATAATCCATCCTGACCGTCTGAAGCTTCTGCCGTATTTCGGAGAGTTTTTCCTCACTCATGCCCACGCCGTTGTCCCTGACAAGGATCGTCCAGCGGTTCTTCTCCATCTTTCCGACAAGCGTGATCTCCATATGGACATCCGTATCGTGGAACCCGTGTTTCACGGCATTTTCCACGATCTGCTGCAGCGTCATTTTGGGGATGACCTGCCCGGAAGTGGCTTCATCGATACTGATCGTGACCTGAAGCCGGCTCTCATAGCGGCACTTCAGGAGATAAAAATAGTTCCGCAGGTATTCCAGCTCCTCCTCCACCTTCGCATGCCGCTGCCGGTTGTTCGTGGAATAGCGGAGCATGTTTCCGAGGGATCCGCACATCTCGCAGATCACCTCATCGTCCGCCATCACAGCCCTCGAAGAGATGATATTGAGCACATTGTAGATGAAGTGGGGATTGACCTGGGTCTGCAGAGTGTCAAACTGGGCCTGCAGCTGCAGCATGGCGGAGCGCTTTTCATTGCGCAGGGCCTGGTCCAGCCGCTCGGTCATGGTCCGGTAGGATTTTGTCAGTTCCTTGAACTCATCCAGTCCGCTCTCAGCACTCCCGAGGTGCCGTATGTCCTGCAGGTTCTCGATGTTGGTCTCCTCCACCATCTGCTGCAGCTGTCTGACCGGCTTTGTCAGCACGGCCGACCAGATAAAGACCGCGGCAAGCGAGACGGAGAACATGATCAGCGCCGCGAGAACAGAAGTCAGGAAGATGTTCCTTTTTCCCCCGGAGAACAGGGCAGCCTTCCTGCAGGTGAGGACTGTAAGCGGAAACTCCGCCGAGGAAGCGCACGCATATGTGATCCCCTTCTGTGTGAGCACGTCGCCCTGCGGGATCCTCTCCAGAATGACAGCCGGATCCTCCGCGTCATTTTCCTGCGTCCATGACCCGTTCTCATAGAGCAGTTCATTGTCATTGACCAGGATCACGCAGCCGGTGTCCGGATCCGAAAGCTCCAGTTCGGACAGCGAATCCAGGCGGTTCTGCACTTCCAGGAAGCCCATCTTGTAGCCTTGCAGCGCCTTCATCATCGAATAGACTGCGGCACCTCCGGTGAAGGCCCCCCATGGATCCGTATGTCCCGTCACGATCACCGATCTGCCGCCGGCTTCCGTCACAGACGGCAGGTAGGAGATCTCCTCCAGCCTGAACGAATCGATCAGGCGCTGATTGTTGGAGTACTCCTGATGATCGGACGCCACAGCGCTGCTGGCCAGAAATCCCCCCTGATTGAAGAACACCGTACGATAGGAATTCTTCATGATATAGTCAGTGGAGATCCCGACCTGAATCGTTGTCTCGGCGTTCCTTGTATAGGATCTGGGGACCTTCCCGTCCGAAGCCCTGCCCAGGAGCGTAATGCTCTCCAGCATGGAGGCATCGGACAGGATGTAATACATGATGGCATTCATGCTCCCCAGTCGGGTATCCATCTGCGACACACAGGATCTGGCCGACATCAGCAGATTGTTCTTCTGGCTTCTCTGCTCATACTGCAGACTCGTCCGGTACATCATCAGTCCGAGTCCCAGGCTGACCAGCAACGCGATCGTCGCATAGGCGAGGACCATTCGGGTACGGTATTTCATCTTGTCAGCCTCTTCACTCCGGTTATCGCCGGCTGCAGCCTCAGCCTTTTACGGATCCGGCTACCATACCGGCTACGATCTTCTTGTTGAACAGAAGGAACAGGATCAGCATCGGAACCGTGATGATGATGATATCCGCGAACAGCAGGTTGTAGCTGCTGGAAAACTGTCCCTTGTAGTTGTACAGCGTCAGCTGCACTGTCGTATTGCCTGCTCCCGGCAGGAAATACAGCGGATTGGTGAAGTCGTTGAATGTCGTGACCGCCGTCAGGATGATGACCGTCGCGCGGATCGGTTTGAGCAGCGGGCTTATGATCCTGGTGAAGATCTGGAGGGAACTGCATCCGTCTATCCGCGCGGATTCCTCCAGCTCTGTCGGGATCGATGCCATATACCCCCGGAACAGCATGACGGTGAACGGTGTCTGCAGCGCGATCTCGATCATCACCATGCCGAACATGGTCTTATAGATGTGAAGCTTCTGCAGCAGGGAGATCGTCGGAAGGATCGCCGCCGGGATCATCAGTCCCAGCATGATCACCCACTGTACCGTCTTCATCACCCTGTCACGCCGGCGCTGGATCACATACCCGGCCATTGACCCGGTTATGATCAGGCCGATTACGGTGAACAGCGTCAGCAGCAGGCTGTTCTTGAAAGCCGTCACCAGCTGATAATTGGCGTTCGTAAATACTTTCGAGTAGTTTTCGATCAGATGGATCCCCTGGGTAGGCCAGTTGATGGTCAGCAGGTTCGCCTCCTCCTTCGTCTTGATGGACTGCACGAACATGAAATAGAACGGAATGATAAAGATGATGATCGTGAAGATCACAGCGACGATCTCACCGATCAGCAGGCGTCTCTTACGCTTTGTCATCTGATCGCCTCCTCTCTCTTGTTCAGGAAGTGCTGCAGCGGGAATGCGATCAGGGAGATCATGATCAGCATGATCACGTTTCCGGCTGTTGACAGGCCGTAGAATCCATAGGCGTACTGTTTATAGATGACCGATGCCATAACGTCCGTCGCGAAGCCGGGTCCGCCGCCGGTCATAGCCCAGATCAGGTCGAAGGAGCGAAGTCCGCCGATCAGAGAAAGAATGATAATGGAATTCTGCGCGGATGCCACCAGAGGCAGCGTAATGTAACGAATCTTCTGCCAGCCGCTCGCGCCGTCGATCTCGGCCGCCTCAAAGTAGGCGCTGTCGATGGACTGTATGCCGGCGATATAGATGACCACCGAAATACTGAGGCCCTTCCACACATCTGTTGCGATGATGCTGTACAGCGCAAGATTCTGATCACCGAGGAAATTGACCGCGCTGAAGCCCAGTGCCGTGATCACGGTGTTGATCAGTCCCTTTGTCGGGTGCATCAGATAGGAGAAGGTAAGACCGACCGCCATCATGGAAACCAGGTTCGGGAAGAATACCGCCGAACGGATAAAACCTCTGGACTTGATCTCCGTGCACAGGAAGATGGCGATGAAGAACGCCAGCACGACTTTCAGACCGCTGGTCAGGAAAGCGTAGATCAGTGTATGCACGATGGAGGAGCTTAAGGATATCTCGGAAAAGAACATTCTGTAGTTGTCCAGTCCCGTAAACTTGGCTGTGTCAAAATTCCATACCGTCATGCTGTAATAGAGTGATGTCACGATCGGGTACAGAAAGAAGATGGTAAAGATCGCGAGAGCGGGAACGACAAACCAGAAGGAATAGACGGTCTTCTCTCTTTTTGATGCGCTCATCGGATGCCTCCTTTTGAAAAAGCCGGCTGTAAAAAGATTACAGCCGGCTCATCAGTCCAAAATCCTGTAGTTACAGACGATGGCTCTTACCAGTCAAGGCCCTGCTGTACCGCAGATTTCATGCAGTCATCATCATACATCTGGGCTGCAGTCGCACCGTCGATCTGGCCGAGAGCACAGGATGTGGTGATCTGCTCACAGGTGGCACCCTTTACGCTGGTGAGGAACTCAAGCGCGGGAGCGGTCTTGCCTTCGTCGAAATACTGCTGCATGTCAACACGGATGGCCGGGCAGACATTCTCGGGAAGCTCATAACCCTTCACGCAGGACGGGCCGTTCGCACCGAAGGTGGAGAAATAGTAGTCCATGTTGTCCTGACGGAACCAGAACTCAAGCAGTGCCAGGCAGGCATCCTTGTTCTGGGTATCCTTGTTGATGTACCATGCGTTCGGCTCCCAGACGGTGATGCCCATGTTCTCGGGATCATCACCCGGAACACCGAAGATACCTACATTCTCTTCGCACTCGGGATGCAGAGCGATCATGGCCGGAACGACCTGGGTCAGGATGAACCAGTGTGTTGCCTGGCCGGTAGCCATCGCTTCAATGGAGTCATCATAGGTGGCGGCGGAAGCATCCGCATTGTACATGTCAACCAGATCCGCATACTTGTCAAAGCTGCGTACGCCGGCGTCGGTGGTGGCGAATTTGGCGGTGCCGGCTGTGAAATCCTCTGCGAAGGTCGGATTCTCAGCCAGAACGTTGTAGTTGTCGCCAAGGAACAGAACCTGTGTGGTCCAGGTGTCGCCGCAGGCCAGCTGTACGGGTGTCTTGCCCGCTTCCTTCAGGGCTTCGCAGTTGGCAATGAACTCATCCCAGGTCTTGGGAATTTCCAGTCCCAGCTCTTCATAGTCGGGCTTCCAGTAAACAACAGCACCGGCCTGAGTCGTCGTGAACGGTGCGCCGTAGACGCGGCCGTCCTGGCTGACAACGCTCTTGAAGGTATCATCGAACATATCCGTGATGGGCTCGTCAGTCAGATCCAGGAAATGCTCCTTCGGGTTCAGAGCCGTGAACAGGGAGCCTGAGTTGTAGTTGCTGATGTCAGGAAGGTCTCCGGATGCGCAGCGGGTCTTGATGATGTTGTCACCCTCGGTTCCGCCCGGGTTGATCTCTACTTCAACATGAATGCCGAGTTCATCTTCTGCCTTGTCCAGCAGTTCCTGTGTCACATCATTGTACTCAGCCGGGCCCATCCATGCGGTCAGGGTCACGCCGTCAAAGGGTTTCTCCTCTGCCATGGCTGTGGTCGCCGGGATCATACCGATGGTCAGCGCGCCGGCAAGGATCAGGGATAATGCTTTTTTCATGATTTTTCTCCTTCTTCCTTAGAATTGATGTTATTAATGGTTCCATGTTGACTTTATTTTATCTGTTCCGTTTTTTCCTGTACATGGATTATCCAATAAGAAAACTGAAAAATCAAAAACTGCCTGCATTCATTTTCATATAGTCGGCGGGACTCTGGCCTGTGTAAGAGCGGAAGATACGGCTGAAATAGAACTGGTCGCGATACCCAACCATAGCGGCAATATCCTTGATATACAGCTCCTTCTCTTCCCTCATCAGCTGTTTAGCCCTCTCCATGCGAAGCTCTGTCAGGTACTGCGCGTACGACTGATCCGCGTATTTCCGGAACAGCTTGCTCATGTAGGCCTGTGAGATAGCGAATTCATCACAAAGGCTCTGCAGTGAGAGCGGCTGATCCAGATGCCCTTCCAGGTATCTGCGGATATCGTCAAAGAAGGCCGGCGAATCCACCCTGGGTTTTTCCTTCTGCTCTTCCTGGAAACTGTACAGGATCGTCTTCAGGTTATCGCACAGCATCCTGACATCCGTCGCGTAATAGAACGCTTCCTCCAGATGATACTCTCTTTCCAGGGGGGAGCTTTCTTCCAGATGTTTTGCCTGCATCAGATTCAGGATCCGCCTGGATGCATCTTCCATCCAGAGCTGCGGCCTGCCTTCTTCTCCCCACCGCATGAAGCTGCGCTCCAGCTTCTGCTTCATCTGTTCGAAGTGCCTGTTCTTGGCATATGAATCGAGCTCCGACAGCAGCGCGTTCAGTTCGTCCGCATGGGCCTGGCGCAGCATCTGTCCGGCTTCACTGATCCGGTCCAGATCCACTTTCTGTGAGCGTCCGACCGTGCTGAGCGCATTCAGCCAGTGGTAGAGTCCCTTTACCTTCTGCGGGAACTCTTCCGACGGGAAGGCGCTGCCATAGTAAAGGAGCGTCGTGTACGATCCCTCGGATTTCTGTCTGGCGCGGACCTTCTCCATATACTGTTCGATCGTCACCTCCGGCAGGAAGCTGGCCGGGATCAGGAAAAGCTCCTCCTTACTGTCCCTGCCGTACACACAGTACGCCTCTTCCATGCTTCCGAACAGCTCCGGCTCACCGCTTCTGAAAAACCTTCTCGGCAGTCCGTTTTCCCGGAGCAGTGCCGCGTAATACCGGGGATAAGGAAAATATCTCCTGATCGCTTCCCTGCCGACCTCCTCGCCCAGACAGATGGCGCGCAGCAATGCGTTCCGCTTGAGATAGATCTGTGCTCTCAGTTTTTCCCTCACGCGTTCCATGATGGCAACGATCTGAGACGGAACGATCGGCTTGCCAAGATAGTCCAGCACACCACTCTGAATGGCGCTGCGCATATATTCATAATCCTGGTATCCGCTGATGATCACAAAGCAGATATCCGGATCCTCTTCCCGAACGGCTTTTGCCAGCTCCAGGCCGTTCATCACGGGCATGGTGATATCCGTCAGCACCAGATCCGGTTTCAGTTTCCTGATCAGGTCCAGTGCCTGCTTCCCGTTCGCGGCTGTTCCCACTGTACAGAAATCCGGACAGCTCCTCTCCACCACACGCTCGATTGCCTTCACGGCCATCGGTTCATCATCGACGATCACGACCTTATACTGAAAAAAAGACCGGATCTTTTCTCTGGATCTTTCCATTCTAGCGTTCCCCTGTCTCCGTGAGATTCCGAACCCAGATCCCGGAGGCTGTCATGCGCCATCCGAGCAGGCATTTTACCACTTCTGTCATCTGAACAATGGCATACATGGGCAGGATCGGTATCCCGGTCATGTTTGCCAGGATCCAGGCTGTCGGCACGCCGACCAGCCAGACATAACATGAATCAAACAAAAAGGTGATCCCGGTCCTGCCTCCTGAGCGAAGCGTAAAATAACAGGCATTGCAGTAGGCGCAGGCGGGCATAAACAGCGCGCTGATCCGGATCAGTGATCCGCTCATGCTCCGGATCCCGGCTGATGTATTGTATATCCGGGGGAACCAGAAAGATACCGGCAGCAGCAGTCCGCCTGCCAGAACGGCGGACAGAACAGACAATACCGAGAGCCACCGGGCCTCTGTCCTCGCCTCAGACAGTTCCCCTCTTCCCAGCCGCTGCCCGACCATAATGGCGACAGCATCACCCATGGCAATGAATGCGCCGTTGAACACATTCACGATCGTTCCGGAAATATTCAATGCCGCTACCACAGACAGTCCCCGGACAGAGTAGCTCTGATTCAGGGCTGCCTGCGCACCGGACCAGAGCGCTTCGTTTACCAGCAGGGGCAGTGCCCCGAGCATGATCCTGCCTGCCTCTTTCCTGGGCACGGAAAACAGCTTCTGATACACCCCGCGTATGAAGGAGAATCTGTCCGTATGCAGATGTGTCCACACTGCCACAAGGGCAAGCTCCACAAAACGTGAGATCACCGTGGCCAGAGCGGCTCCTGCCGCCCCCATGGCCGGAATGCCGAACCTGCCGAAGATCAGAACATAATTGCCGGCAAGGTTGACCAGTACCGCGGCGGCGCCTGCATACATGGGAATAACCGTCTCCCCCGTCGCGCGAAGCGTAGTGGCATACATCTGGCTGAAAGCAAACGGAAGCAGGCCTGCGTACATGATCAGGAGGTACTCCTTCGCGTAACGCATCGTCATAGCCGCATCTCCCACTCCCCCGTCGCTGTGC
>JAGCAV010000474.1 GCA_017652545.1 Lachnospiraceae bacterium | reverse complement strand
TTATTGATTAAAGAAGGCACCCGGCATCTGTCATGCCCGGTGCCTGAAACATCCCTCCGGATCCTGCGTCAGTTACACCTCAACTGCCCCGTCGAACTTTCTGATCACAGCCCGGTTCACACACGCGTCCTTTAAGGCACCCAGCTCCTTAAAATGCGCTGTCTGCGTATGAGCAGCCTGTGCTTCAAGGTTCTCCCAGGCTTCCGTCAGAAATATCGTATTGCTGCCATCGATCGGCAGGAAGTATGTGTAGTCATAGTTTCCTGCCTCCTCACGGCTCTTTTCGGCAATCTGAAATTCTGCCAGTTTTTGAAGGAACGTATCCCTCATGCCGTCTTTCAGTTCATAGGTCACATGAACGATTAACATGATCACCCTCCGTTATTCGCATACTGCAAACTGATTCATCTCAGCAGGTCGCTGATCTCCTTCTCCCCGAACTTGTCGGCCCATGTCCGCATGAACATATCCATGGACTCACTGGTGGACGGGTGGGCGATCAGCCGGTCAAACATCTCCGGCGTGATCGTCACGGCGTCACAGCCGAGCACCGCAAGCTCCTTGATCTGCTCAACGGTCCGGAAACTGGCGCCGAGCACCTTGCACGGATAACTGTAATTGCGCATGATGCTGAGCATCTCACCGATCACCTTCCCGCTCTGGGCGCCAAGGTTGTCAATGTGGCTCACATAAGGCGCCACATAATCCGCTCCGGCTTTCGCTGCCGAGAACGCCTGCATGGTCGAGTGGATCACCGTCACGCAGATATCCATACCCGCGCGCTTGCACGGTCCGATCGCCTTATAGCCTTCCTTGACAGCCGGCAGCTTCACGACAAGGTTATGTCCGAAATAGTCATACAGCTTTGTTGCCTCCAGGAGCATCTCATCCGCCGTATCACCGGTCACCTGGAAGAAGATCCGAAGATGGTTCTCACGAACATACTTCCTGTATTCCGCCATCATCTCTTCCACCGGCCGTTCCGACTTGGTAAGGATGTTCGGATTTGTCGTAAAGCCGTCGATCGGGAAAAATTCAGCTACCCTCTTTACTGCATCAAGATCCGCAATGTCCACAAATAATTCCATGCTGTCCGTCCTTTCGGTCAAACCTGATATACACTTGCAGCGGTGTCCGCTCCCTCACCGGTCCAGTTGGTATGGAAGAACTGTCCCCTGGGCTGGTCGACGCGTTCATACGTATGGGCACCGAAATAGTCTCTCTGTGCCTGCAGCAGGTTGGCCGGAAGCACCTCGCAGCGATACCCGTCATAGTACGCAAGAGCCGAAGACATGGCCGGAATCGGGATCCCGCTCAGCGCGGACTGGGCACAGACCCTGCGCCATCCCGGGAGCGACCTGACAATAATGTCTTTGAAATAGTCGTCCAGCAGAAGGTTTTCCAGTTCCGGATTCTTGTCGAACGCCTCTTGATCTCGCCAAGGAATACGCTGCGGATGATGCAGCCGCCGCGCCACATCAGCGCAATGTCACCGTATGCCAGGTTCCAGCCGAAGGTCTTTGCCGCGCTTCTCATCAGCACATAGCCCTGTGCATAGGAGATGATCTTGGAAGCATAAAGCGCTTCCCGGATGCTCTCGATAAACGCGTCTTTGTCACCCGCAAAGGCTTCCTCCACACCGGGCAGAACAGCGGATGCCCTGACACGCTCCTCTTTCTGGGCGGACAGGCAGCGCGCAAACACGGCCTCTCCGATCATGGTCAGCGGCGTTCCCTCATCCAGGGCCGCGATCGCTGTCCACTTTCCTGTTCCCTTCTGGCCGGCCGTGTCAAGAATCTTTGTCACCAGCGGTGCGCCGTCCTCATCCTTATAGGCGAGAATGTCACGCGTGATCTCGATCAGGTAGCTGTCCAGTTCGCCCTCATTCCATTTGCTGAAGATCTCATGCATCTCATCCTCGCTCAGATGCAGCACCTTCTTCATCAGATGGTAGGCTTCACAGATCAGTTCCATGTCGCCGTACTCGATGCCGTTGTGCACCATCTTCACGAAATGGCCCGCGCCACCGTCGCCGACCCACTGACAGCAGGGCGTCCCGTCATCTGTCTTGGCCGCGATCGCCTGCAGGATGGGTTTTACCTGCTCCCAGGCTGCAGCGGATCCGCCGGGCATCAGGGACGGCCCTTTAAGTGCGCCGAGTTCTCCGCCCGATACGCCGCAGCCGATGTACAGCATTCCCTTGCTTTCCACGTATTCACACCTTCTCTGCGTGTCCGGGAAATGGGAATTGCCGCCGTCGATAATGATATCTCCCGGCTCCAGGAGCGGAAGCAGTTTTTCAATGTTGTCATCCACCGGTTTGCCGGCTTTGACCATCATCATGATCTTGCGGGGCTTTTTAAGCTGCGAGACCAGCTCTTCCATCGAATAGGCCGGGACAATGTTCAGGCCTTTTGCCCTTCCCTCGGCAAAGTTCTTCACCTTCTCTACGGTACGGTTGAAAACACTGACCGTGAATCCATGGCTCTCCATATTCATGACCAGGTTCTCACCCATGACTGCAAGTCCGATTACGCCAATATCTGAATTACCCATCATCTTATCCTTTCTTTATCTCTTCACACGTGCATTGCCCTTGTAGATGCTCCACACCTGGTCCTCATCCAGCGGAGAAGCGTAGTCTTCCTTCACGGTCGTTGCCATCACGCCGGTCGCCCAGCCGAACTGCATGCACTTCTCATACTCCCAGCCCTGCGCGATACCGTAAAGCAGGCCGCTGACAAAGCCGTCTCCGCCGCCGATCCGGTCATAGATCTGGATCGGTCTGGGTTCTTCGTTATACCACTTCCCGTCGGCCAGCATGACGCAGCCCCACATATGCTCATTGGCATTCAGGACCTGGCGCAGTGTGGTCGCGAAAACGGTGGCATTGCCGTACTTCTCTCTCACACGGCCGATCATCTCCTTGAAGCTGTCCAGCTTGCTGACGTTCTTGCCTTCGGTCTCCGGTCCCGGAATGTGCAGCGCCAGCTGGAAATCTTCCTCATTGCCGATCAGGATGTCAGCCAGGGAGGCAATATCGTGGAAGATCTGAGTCAGTTCCTCCTCGCGGTTCTCCCAGAACGAAGCGCGGTAATTCAGGTCGAAAGCGATCAGTGTCCCGCTCTTCTTGGCGGCTCTGGCAACCTCAACGCAGCATTTTCCCGTTTCCGGCGACAGCGCGGCGATCAGGCCTGAAAGATGGAGGATCTTGCAGCCCTCCTCCTCAAACAGGCGCTTCAGATCAAAGTCTTCGGCGGAAATGGTGCGCCCGACTTCTCCGGCTCTGTCATTCTGAACCCTGGGGCCGCGGAGTCCGTATCCATTGTCGGCAATATTGATCTGGTGACGATATCCCCATGCATCCCCCTGCGGCACCTCTTTTCCTTCGTACTCGATCCCGCGCTCACGCAGCTTTCTCTTGATAAATTCCGCCATGACGCTGCCTTTGACAAATTTCGTCAGCACCTTGACCGGCAGGCCAAGGGAAGCGGAGACATTAAGCACATTGCTCTCGGCGCTGGTCGATGTCAGGACAAAAGTATCGCTGGTGTGAACCGGCTGGCGATCTGTCGGAATCAGGCGCAGGCCCATACTGGTAACCGTCATCAACGCATATTTCCCGTTATTGCATTTCATGGATCTGATCTCCTTTCCTGTTGGTAAATCCAAAATGCCTTCTGTCTACAGAATACCCGAAAAACGACCGCCTGTCCATCTGAAAAAGGTACATCCGTGAATGATAACGGGCAGGAGAATCAGGTTGTTTTTTTTCCACGGCAAGGCTATCATATTTAAAAGGTTCCGGATTATGAGTGGAGGTTCATTATGGATAAAAAATATGTCTACGGCACCCCGGAAAACCGCGCTTTTCTCTCCTCGCAGGCGGACATCCTGCTCCGCTTCGGGCGCTCTTTTGCGTCTCCCGGCGGCGGTTCCTGGTATCTGGGCGACGACGGAACGCCCTGGAAGGACCGGCCGCGTGAGACCTGGATCACCAGCCGCATGGTCCATTCCTACGCGCTGGGTGCTCTGCTCGGAAAGGAAGGGTGCGGCGAACTGGCTGACGCGGCGCTGAGCGGTCTGCTGGGAGAGCTTTTTGACCGGAAAAACGACGGATGGTATGCAGGGCTGACATCCTCCGGAGACATTCTCCCCGGCAAGCACTGCTACGCCCATGCCTTTGTCATCCTTGCCGGCTGTTCAGGCGTCATCAGCGGCAGGCCGGACGGGAAAGCGCTCCTTGACAAGGCGCTTGACGTATATGACAGATTCTTCTGGGATGAGAAGGAAGGCCTTGCCCGGGATACCTGGAACACGGAGTTTACGGTCTGTGACCCCTACCGCGGGCTGAACGCGAACATGCACAGTGTGGAAGCTTTCCTGGCTGTGGCGGACGTGACCGGCAACGAGACGTACCGTGTCCGGGCAGGCAGGATCATCGACCGCGTGATCGGATGGGCGAAAGACAACGGCTGGCGGATCCCCGAACATTTCACGCAGGACTGGCAGCCGGACCTTGACTGCAACAAGGATAAGCCGGATGACCAGTTCAAGCCCTTCGGCGCGACCCCCGGACATGGGATCGAGTGGTCCAGGCTCATTGCCCAGTGGGCGGTCTCAGCCTTCAGGGAAGACGGCGGACGCGAGCCGTATCTTGACGCCGCGGCGAACCTGTTCCGGCGCGCCGTCTCGGACGGGTGGAACGCGGATGGCGCCCCCGGTCTTGTCTACACCACTGACTGGGAAGGACAGCCCGTTGTCCATGACCGGATGCACTGGACGCTGGCGGAAGCCATCAACACTTCGGCAACCCTGCTGCAGCTGACTGGGGATACCGCCTATGCCGATGATTACGCGCAGTTCATGCAGTACCTTGACGAGAAGGTCATCGACCACAAAAACGGTTCCTGGTTCCATCAGCTCGATCGCAGCAATAACGTGCTGGATACGGTCTGGCCCGGGAAGCCGGACATCTACCATGCCCTGCAGGCCATGCTGATCCCGTATGTTCCGGTGGGTGTGTCCATCGCGGCAGCAGTTGGAAAATAAAAACCTGTTGAAAAGACAGGGAGATCCGTGAACGCGGCGCGCTCGCGGATCTCCCTGTTTTCTTTATACTCTTTTTTACAGCGCGTTCGGCAGGAACGTGGATATGGCCGGCACGAACGCAAACAGGATCGCGCACAGGATCTCCACGATGATGAACGGGATCAGCTGTTTTGATACACCCGATACCGGTCTGCCGCTCAGGCCGCAGGCGACAAACATGGTTGCCCCGAAAGGCGGCGTAGCCTGTCCGAGCGCCAGCAGGAACACGAACACCATACCGAAGTGGATGGGATCCACGCCGAAGGATGCCGCGATCGGTGCCAGGATCGGACCCAGGATCAGGTTTGTCACGGAAACCTCCAGGAACATGCCGCAGATCAGAAGCAGGACCACGATCAGGCCCATGAAAACATACCGGTTGGCGGCCACGGCCAGGAATGCCTGGGTCACATAGACAGGTATGTTGTAGTACGTGATCAGGTATCCGAACAGAAGCGCGGACATGACAAGGAACATCAGGTTGGCTGCGCTGGCTGCCGTATCCTGCACGATCCGCCATACCCTTTTCATGTTGATCTCCCTGAAAATGAACAGGCATACGATCAGGCCGTAGAACACGGCGACAACTGCCGACTCAGTGGGGGTAAATACGCCGCCGTAGATACCGCCGAGAATAATGATCGGCATCAGCAGGGCCCAGAAGGCGCTCTTGAAGGATTTCAGGAACAGCGGGAAGGAGAACCCGTCGTTCTTTGAATATCCGTATTTTTTTGCCTTGATATACGCATACAGGCACAGCGCAAATCCGGTAATGATCCCGGGCAGGATACCGGATATCAGAAGTTTGGAGACGCTGGTGTTCGTAATGTTTCCGTATATGACGAACACCACACTGGGCGGAATGACGATGCCCAGCGTACCGCCCACTGCCTGTACAGCCGCAGAATAATCCTCCGGATATTTGCGCTTGACCATTTCGGGATACATGATCCCGCCGATGGCTGCCGTCGTCGCGACAGACGATCCGGAAATGGCCGCAAAGAATGTACAGCCCACGATGGAGACCAGGGAAATGCCGCCCGAGATCCATCCGATCATGGAATCGGCCAGAGCAACCAGTCTCTGTGACAGACCTCCCTTTGACATGATGTCGCCGGCAAGGAAAAACGCGGGGATCGCCAGCATGGCAAAGTTATCTCCGCCGGTAAAGATCTTCTGTGTGCAGGCACCCAGGGAAAGGGTGGGATCGATCAGGACCGCTACCACGCTCCCCAGGGAAAGCGCCCAGGCGAGCGGCAGACCCAGGGCTGCAAGCACAACGACCAGAATAAGCATGATAATTGCAGGAGCCGGCATTATGATCCCTCCTTCTGATTACGAATGACCTGTACCGTCTGATACAGTTTCAAAAGTATCGCCAGTATCGCAAGAAAATATCCCACAGTGAAAACCAGATACATGTAATTCATGGGAATCCGCATGGCCGCACTGCGCTGCAGTTTTCCGATCCGCACCATATCAAAGGTGCTGATAAACAGGAAAATGGAAGTAAACAGTTCCAGGACCAGGTAGCCTACCGAAAACCATCTTTTCTGTGCTTCATTCAGCTTCGTATCAATGGCATCGATCCTGATCATCAGGTCCTTTGATACACCGATATTCACACCAAGACAGATCATACCGATAAACAGATACCTTGACAGTTCTTCCGACCAGGGAAGGCTGTAAAAGATGACATACCTGGTAAATGTCTGCAGCAAAATCACGCACATCATGATCGCCAGGAATGCGCCTATGATTCCATTGACGATTTTCTGAATTGTGACAATAACCTTCTCAAATGTTTTCAAAAAACTCCCTCCCCATCTGCCGAAAATACGCTGTTTTCGGGGATCTGCTTCCTGCGCAGAGGCAGGATCCGTATAACGGACGGGATCTGCATCGTCCGTGATCTGATGCAAATCCCGCCGCAGCTGTTCTTTTTACATTCCCGGACAGGTATTATTTCGCTTCCGCGATCCTGTCAATGATGTCGCCGAACTCATCCTTATGAGCCTCACGGACGGATGCCGTGGCGTCGATGAATTCCTGCTTGTCAGGATTGCTGACCGTCATGCCCTCTTCCTGCAGCAGATCCAGAGAATCCTGCTCGGTGGAGCGGACAAATTCCTTGTACTCGGCAGATGCCTGCGCAGCAGCTTCCTTGACAAGTGCCTGATCTTCCTCAGACATGCTGCTCCAGGCCTTCGGGCTGCAGATCAGGAATGTGGTGGAATAAGCATGCTCCGTGATGGAGATATACTTGTTGACTTCTGCCACATGGTTCTGCTCGATGACAACCGTGGGGTTCTCCTGGCCGTCGATCGCGTTCTGCTGCATGGCTGTGTAAGCATCACCCCAGGACATGGGAACCGGATCTGCGCCGAGTGTTCTCCAGGTCTCCTGATGGATCTGGTTTTCCATAACACGGATTCTCAGGCCGTCCACATCTGCTACGGAGTTCACTTCATGCTTGTTGTTCGTCAGGTTACGGAAACCGGACTCAAAAGCTTCCACGCCGACAATGCCGATGTCTGTCATCATGGCGAGCAGTTCCTGTCCGATCTCTCCGCCGAACACCTTGTCTACATGATCGTAGCTCTCAAAAAGATAGGGCAGATCCAGAGCGGAGAACTTCGGGATGAAGTTTGCGAGAACCGCCTGATTGACAATGGCAAAGTCAAGGTTGTTCAGCTGGCAGGCCTCTACCGTGTCACGCTCGGAGCCAAGCTGTCCGTTGTGGTACACATCAACCTGATATCTTCCTTCCGTCTTCTCATCGACCAGCTCGGAAAAACGCTCCATGTAAACACCGAACGCTCCGTCAGCAGCCATGCCGTGGCTTAAACGGAACACCTGGGCGTCAGCCAGTGCTGCAGAAGCAGTTCCCAGTGTGAAAAGCATGGCTATTCCAAGTACAGCTGCCAGTTTCTTTTTCATAACGTTTCCTCCTTAATATTGAAACATTTTTATGTTAACCCGCCTTGCGGGCAAGGTTTTCCCTGTTTTACATCTGGCGGACCAGATCCTCCGCGCGCATGTCATATTCCTGCTTTGTGATGATCCCGTCTTCGAGATCCTTCCTCAGAAGTTCCACTTTTTCTTCCGGCGTCATGGCCATGTACTGATCAGCCGTGAACGCCTGCTCATCTTCCCCTTCCACCGGGCCTGTCACATGCCGTCCCTGACTGTAAGCCTCGTAATAACGCAGTCCGAATTTTCTCTGGGATGCGGCATTCAGATGCAGCAGGTCTGGATTGCTCTCAAGTCCCGCAGCCGAAACAAACCGGCAGTTCTCATTTGTGTCAGCCAGGGAGAAAAGGGCCTCATTCATGAGTGGCGTTTTCGTAAAATCGTTGTAGAGCGTACACTCGATCAGATAATCTCCCAGACCGCCGATCATAAAGGGAAGATCCTGCGCCTGCAGCGCCTGCCGCAGTCCTGAAAGGAACCGTTCGAACCGCTCCGGGTATGTCGCGATCAGCTCGGCCGTACAGTCGTTTTCTCCCTGATGCCAGAGGATCCCGTCCAGCACACTGATCCTTCGTGCCAGTTCCACCTGATAAACGGCATGGTCGAACAGCGCGGTGCCGGGCATCCATTCATCCAGGCAGCTTCCGCCGTCCGCGCA
>JAGCAV010000473.1 GCA_017652545.1 Lachnospiraceae bacterium | reverse complement strand
GTTCGGATCCGGGAACTCATAGGTTTTGATCGCGTTTTCAAAATCCGCGAGCGGATAGACCTGAGGCGAGATGCCCTCCTGCCACATGTCGAAGCCGCACTTCCAGTTGTCCAGCGCGATCTGCTCAGGCGGCAGCTGACGCTTTCTGATCATGCCGAAGGTGTCATTCAGGAAGCCGTAGACCAGATGATTGTCCGTGACATCCAGAAGTTCTTCTTCTCCTCTCCTGGGCTTGTCAAAGCAGTCGCACATTATATCGAGCATTTTCGGTGAAAAATCGAGCTGAGTGGGCAGCCTGTCACAGGGCTGTCTTCTCATCGCCGCCAGAAGCCGTTCTTTTCTGCTCATCTCATCCATTTTGCTGATCCTCCCTTTCCTTTCTTTTCTCCTGTGCGTATTCTGTCGGCGTCATGCCAAACCGCTTTTTATATTTCCTGCTGAAATAATTGGAATTCCGATACCCGACCCGCTCGCCGATCTCCTGTATGGACAGCGATGTGTCGACAAGGAGTTCGTTGGCCTTTTCCATCCTCACTTCCGTGATGTATTCCGAGAGGGTCTTTCCACGCTTCTTGTGAAAAATGTGGCTCAGATAGGCCATGCTGTAGTTGAAGCGCTGCGTCAGGTCTTCCAGCATCAGGCTGTCGGCATAGTGCTCCCTGACATATTTCGCGACCTTCTCGACGATCTGGTCACTGTTCTTCATATACACGCTGCGGTTATCCCTGCAGGCCGTGTCGATCATGGAGACCAGATATTCGCGCAGCAGGTCCGCCGAGGGGATCTCCTTCAGGTGCGTCTCCTGGTCCTTTATGTAATCACTGTCATAATGCTCGGAAAACGACTCCAGGACGATTTTGATCAGCGGGGAGAGCGCTTTCTTCAGGGCAGCCGTATCCGAGTCATATTTTCTGTAATACCGTTCGTAGAGTTCACCGAAGCGGTCCTTGCACCTGACATCCCCCTGGGCAAGCAGGCCGGCAAACTCGTTTTCAACCGTATGGGAGAACGGCGTGGATCCCGCCAGGCGCAGCCTGTCCCTTGCCTGCTGGTAGGACAGGCGTATCCCGTCTGCGTCTGTCCATCTGTCGCCGATCCCGTATGAGATCTCGATCCCCTGCCTGGAAAAGGAATCGACCGTTCTGGAAAGGATGCTCTCCAGCTGTTCCTTTGTTTCCTGATCCGGCACCGTCCTCTCACCCGGAAACAGCAGGACGAAGTGGTCAGATGCCAGAATGTCCGCCGCGCATTTCTTCTTGTCCCGGATGTAGGCGATCACCTTGCTCATGCCCGATCCGTCGCTGCAGTGTATGCAGGCAGCGGTTCCCGAGGAAAAGTCCATGTCAAGCATGGATGCGTAATACGTGATCTCATTCTTTCTGCCGGTGCTGTAGAGCGCCATCTCGACGAGCCGCTTTTCGATAAAGGGAACCAGCCTGTTGTGTTCCTCCTCATATCTGCTGATCCTGTTCCTGTCAGCCTGCTCCTTATCCAGCATGTCCGCCGCGCGCTTCAGGCATTCGATCACGATCGCTTTGTTGATCGGCTTCAGGATGTAGTCTGTCGCGCCGAGACTGATCGCCTTTTTGGCATAGTCAAAATCATCGTAGGCCGTGATCAGAATAAACGAAGGATACCGTCCGGCTTCATGCGACCGCCTGATCAGTTCCAGTCCGTTCATGCCGGGCATCAGGATGTCTGTCAGGACAATGCTGATGTTTTCCTGCATGATCTGCTTTAAGGCCTCTTCCCCGGAAAAAGCCTTGTACACGGTGAACCGCTCGCCCATCTCTTTCTCAATGATCAGTTTGCATGATTCTACGATGATCGACTCATCATCCACAATCAGAATTTTATACATAACGACTCCACTCAGGCGGGATCAGCCTGCACGGCGCATTCCGGCCGCTGTCTCTGCAAAGGAATTGTCAGAATAACTTTCGTGTATTTTCCCTTTTCGCTTTCGATCTGCACCACATTTTCAGACTGGTAATACAGTTCAAGACGGTTGATGATATTGTTCAGTCCCAGTCCGGAGGTCTGGTTGGGGCGCATCGGTGAGCGCTCATCAAGAATGGCCGATATGGTCTCCTGGTCCATACCGCTCCCGTTGTCATAGACTTCAATGTGCAGCAGCCCGTCTTCGATCCGCGCGCTGATCTTGATCTCCGCACCCTCAGCGGAGCGGGGCAGTCCGTGCAGGATCGAGTTCTCAACGATCGGCTGCAGGATCATACGGGGGATGGTCACGGGATTGCACGCGTCCTCGATCGATTTGTGATACCGGATCTTTCCGGCATATCTCAGATTGATGATCTCCATATACAGGTCAACGTGCCGGACCTCTTCCTCGAATGTCGTGTCCAGGCTGATCTCGGCAAGATTGTACCGGAAAAGCCTTGAGAGCTGGACCAGGAACACCCCTGTCTTGTCCGCGTCCTCCTGCATGGCCAGCGCCGCGCCGGCATTGAGCGTATTGTAAAGGAAATGGGGGCTGATCTGTGCCTGCAGGGTCTTGAGCTGCATCAGCTGCGCCGCGCTCCGCAGTTCAACGGAATGCTGCTGCTCCAGCGACAGCTGGTTGATCCGCTGCACATAGGCATTGATCGCGTCGGTCATTTCGTTGAACTTCTCGCTGATCACCTGAATCTCATCGCTGGTGCGGATGTCCAGTTTTCCCACCTGGAAATCCCCTTCCGCGAGGGACTGCATTTTTCCGGTCAGTTCACTGATGGGTTTTGTCAGGCGGCTCGACAGGATCAGGGCCAGTAGAACAGCCATGACGCTGATAAAGATCAGTGTGATGAAGATCC
The DNA here is from genome assembly GCA_017652545.1 of Lachnospiraceae bacterium. Next base: position 2,791 of record JAGCAV010000473.1, on the reverse strand, counting down.
TCCTCTGAAGCCGCAGATACGCGTCGTAATCCTCCATCATATCCCTTGTCGTTTTTCTGGAACTGCTGTTGATCACGGAGTCCAGCGTGTAGTTCAGGTTATCCTCCATGGTGTTCAGGACAAGCGGGGACGCTTCCTGCAGGTCCTTCACGGAATCGGCGCCGTACTGGCCGATGTACTGTTCAATAACCGCCTTTGTATTTCTGACCGCATTCGTCGAATCATACTCGTCGATATAGCTGTCCAGCTCGGCCGTGCTTCTTTTGAGCTGGGAAAAGAAGCCGTAATAATCTTCCAGGTAAAAGTCCGTATCCGTATACATGAACTTCTGGAGCGACCTGTCCATGTTCCGCAGGATCGAGACGATTCCGGACACCGATTCACTGGCACTCATATGATGCTGCATCATGGAGATGGACGCATTCATCTGCGCCAGCAGCATCCAGAAAACGCCCAGGAGAATGCTGATCAGCAATATAAAGAAAAACAGGATCTTTCTCCTGATCGTGAACCTCATAAACTGTGCCTCTTCCTGATTCGGGGCCCGTCCCCGGCCCGTTACACTGCGAATAGACGGCCTGCCAACACCTGTGCCCTTCACCTGTCTGTGTCGGATCGCACAAGCATTCACAGTCCGTCATTTCCGGATGCATGTACCAGTTGTATTCTATCACAGTATGCTCCCTTTATGATAAGAGGAGCAGGGGATGACTTTGTGTGACCTTGTGCCGGGTCCGGATCGTCAATCCACTCTTGCCCTGCGGGACTGCTTTCTGATCTGATTCATCCTCCGTTTGTTGTTCAGCGTATCGATCATGACAGCGATCAGCAGGGTGGCACCGACCACAAACTGCTGCCAGTTGACATCGATACTCAAAAGCGTCAGCACGTTCATGATCAGGCTGGTCAGGAATGCGCCGAAGAAGGCACCGATGACGGAACCTTCGCCGCCGGCCATACTGGCACCGCCGATGATCACGGCCGTGATGACCTTGACCTCCATGCCCTGGCCGGCTGTTACGGAAGCGGATCCGCTTCTGGATGCATAGATGATGCCTGCGAGCGCTGCCGAGAATCCGGTCATGGCATAGTTGAACATCAGCACCAGATCGGTATTGATGCCTGACACCCTTGCCGCCTTGGCATTGCTGCCCACATAGTAGCTCTGCCTGAAAAATCTGGAGCGGCGCAGGAGAATGTCGCCGATGATCACGTAAATGATGCAGTAGTAGACCGGAAGCTGGATGCCGAACAGGGTACTCTGGCCGATCAGGTTAAACCTGGCGCCAAGATCCGACTGATGGAAACCGTGGGTAATGACATACGTCAGACCCCTGTACATGTTCAGTCCGGCAAGCGTTGTGATGAATGCGCTGATCCCGACCTTGCAGACGATAAAACCGTTCAGCGTTCCGATGCTCGCGCCGACGAGCAGGCCGGTCAGGATGGAAAGGATGATCGGGCAGTGTGCTTTGAGCATCATGCCGGTGATGACCGCGGAGAAGCCCATCACCGATCCGACAGACATGTCAATGCCGCCGCTGACCATCAGGATACACATGGAAACGCCGATCAGACCCGTGGTGGCGACACCCATCAGTAATGCCTTTATATTTCCGAATGTCATGAAGATCGGAGAGACAAAGGACATCACGATACAGATCGAAATAATCACGGCTACGATCGTAAATTCTCTCTGCCGGACCAGGTTTTTCAGAAATCTCATGATGTTATTCTCCCTTCTTCACTTACGCCGGTCGCGATGGACAGTATGTTTTCTTCTGTCATGTCCTCTTTTGCGACCTCACCGACCACAAATCCGTCTCTCATGACTACGACCCGGTCGCTCATGCCGATGATCTCCATCAGGTCCGATGAGATCATCATGACCGCAGTTCCCTGGTCCGCGAGTTCATTCAGGAAACCGTAGATCTGGGAACGCGACCCGACATCGATGCCCTTTGTGGGTTCGTCGACGATCAGGATCTTCGGCACATCACTCAGCCATTCAGCGACCAGTACCTTCTGCTGATTTCCGCCGGACAGGTCACCGACAGTCTGTTCCTTGGCCGAACAGGCGATGGAATATCTGTCGATCGCCTCGTCTGCCCGTTTATCACCCAGGGCTTTCGACACGAAAGGACCTTTGCTGATCTTTCCCAGCTTGTTTGCGACGATGTTTTCCTGGATCGTCTTTTTCAGGAACAGGCCGCTGTTTTTCCGGTCCTCGGACACATAGGCCATCCCCATGGAGATCGCCTGCCTGACGCTCTTGATTTTGACCGGTTTTCCCTCATACAGGAGTGTGCCTGTCTCCGGCTGCGTCAGCCCGACAAAGGAGGAAGCCAGTTCGGTCCGGCCGGCGCCTACCAGTCCGAAGACGCCTACGATCTCGCCTTTGTGCAGTTTGAAATCCACATTTGCGAATTCACTGACACGTCCTACCTTCTGCGCTTCGAATACGACATCACCGGGCTTTCTGCTCCTGTCCCTGCTGCCGTACTCGTCCTTGATCTCTCTTCCCACCATGTTCCGGACGATGAAGGGCTGGTCAATATCGGCCACCTCCGCGCGGCAGACGAATTTCCCGTCCTTCAGAATGGAGATGCTGTCGCAGATCCGGAAGATCTCATCAAGGTGGTGGGAAATATAAATGAATGATGTGCCCTTTTCCTTCAGCCTGCGGATGTAGGCAAACAGGGCCTCGCTTTCATTGTCTGTCAGACTTGATGTCGGCTCGTCCAGGATCAGAACAGACGGGTTGCACGAGATCGCCTTGAGGATCTCGAGG
>JAGCAV010000472.1 GCA_017652545.1 Lachnospiraceae bacterium | reverse complement strand
GGTCTGCATGCCATCATGAATAGAAACACCAGGCCAAACAATAGGAACGCTTTTCTCCCTGCTTTCTGTTTACGCATGCCTGCAACCTGTCCTTTCTGCCCCCTTTTGCCTCCCACATCAATCATTTGATCTGCAATCATTGTACTATAAATCGCCTTTAAATCCACACATCAAATTCCCGGCCGGGCACACGGTTTGCTGATCTTTGCCGGTCACAGGCTCATCATGCAGCGGATGACTGTTTTTTATCCCCCTGGGGGGCTTGCAGTCGTTTTCTTCCGGATATTAAAATGTCAAAGGTGGTTTTCAAAGCTTTATCCTCAGGAGGTAACACTTATGCATATGGCAGACGCTTTACTCTCTCCCGCTGTAGCTGCGACCATGTATGTCGCTTCCGGGGTTGCCGCAGGCGTTTCGATCCGACAGCTCAGAAAAGATGATGAGCCTCAGAAACTGCCCGTCATGGCGGTCACAGCTGCCCTGGTCTTTGCAGGCCAGATGATCAACTACACGATACCCGGGACAGGTTCCTCCGGCCATCTGTGCGGAGGCATGATGCTCTCGGCGCTGCTGGGACCCTATGCAGGTTTCCTGTCCATGATTGTCATTCTTGCGATCCAGTGTCTCTTCTTTGCCGACGGCGGGCTCATGGCGCTCGGGGCAAATGTATGGAACATGGCGTTTTACGGCTGCTTTGTCGGTTATTTCCTGATCTGGCGCCCGATCATCAAAAGCCGCTGGTTCGGTTCCGGAAAAGGCGCGCAGCGCGCACGCATCATCGCGGCCGCGGTCATCGGCTGTGTTGTGACGCTTCAGCTCGGCGCGTTTTCCGTCGTACTGGAGACCAGCCTCTCAGGCATCACGGAGCTGCCCTTCGGCGCTTTCGTTGCCCTGATGCAGCCCATTCACCTGGCGATCGGTCTGATCGAAGGTCTGATCACTTCAGCCGTACTGCTGTTTGTCTATGAATCACGCCCGGAACTTTTGCAGGGTATGGAACATGTCGAAGGCGAAAGCTCCAGACGCTCGCTCACAACCGTCGTCGCCGTACTTGCCGCCATGGCGGTCGTTGTCGGCGGAGGACTCAGCCTGCTGGCCAGCTCCAACCCGGATGGCCTGGAGTGGGCACTGTTCGGCAATACAGAAGGCGGTTACTCCGCGAATATGGGACTTGATGAGGAAAACTTTGGCGTACAGAGTGCTGCCGCCGAAAAAGCCGGTGAGATACAGGAGGCGACCTCATTCCTCCCGGATTACGCTTTCGCGAACAGCGAATCTCCGATCGGGACAACTGTCTCCGGCATAGTCGGAGCTGCGATCGTAGCCGCTGTGGCAATTCTGATCTGTCTGGCCGGCGGTTTCTTCAGAAAGAGAAAACAGAAGACCTGACTGCAAACTGATCGTGAAACTGATCATGATATTCAAATAAAGTAAGCCAGGGGGCGGTTTTATCAAAACCGTCCCCTGGCCTTTGGCGACTATGAACAAGATGCAAAAAGCGCTGCATGAACTTGCCGAGATGGACGAGCTTGCGGCGCGCTCCTCACCCATTCATTCGCTGCATCCCGCGGCAAAGCTGATCGTTACGATCGCGTATATCCTTATTACGCTCTCATACCACAAGTATGACCTGACCGGACTGGTGCCTATGCTTCTGTGGCCGATTCTGCTCTTTCAGCTGAGCGGAATCGAAGTGCGGACCTGCTTCTACAAGCTGCGTATCGTCCTTCCCCTGGTCATGGCAGTCGGTCTTTTCAATCCCTTCTTTGACAGGACCATTCTTGTCCGGATCGGAAATATCGGCATATCGGGCGGTGTCATCTCCATGCTGACGCTGATGCTCAAGGGGCTTTACTGTCTGATGGCTTCATTTCTGCTCATGGCTACAACGTCGATCGATTCCCTGTGCGCCGCTCTTCGAGGGTTCCATGTTCCCCGGATCCTGGTCACCCTTCTCCTGCTGACATACCGCTATGTGGGGGTCATGACCGAGGAGCTGTCCGTCATGACCGAAGCCTATCATCTGCGGGCTCCCGGACAAAAAGGTATCCATATTTCCGCCTGGGGTTCATTTCTGGGCCAGCTGCTTTTGAGGAGCATGGACCGCTCACAGGAATTATATGCCAGTATGCTGCTGCGCGGTTACCACCAGCATTTCCATTACGCTGACATCAGACGATTCAAATGGTACGATGCGCTGTACATTGCCTGCGCATTACTGGTTTTCGGGCTTCTGCGCGGTTTCCCCATTGCCCGCCTTCTTGGCGGATTATTCGTGAGGTGATCAAATGATCGAATTTCAGCACGTTAGTTTCGCATATGAAAAAGACAGACCCGTTCTGCAGGATCTCTCTCTTCGCATAGAGAGCGGTGAAGCTGTCGGCCTGATCGGCGCGAACGGGGCAGGGAAGTCCACTTTTATGAAACTGATTCTCGGACTGCTGCAGGGGGAAGGAAAGATCCTGGTGGATGAACTTGAAGTCAGGCGGGAAACGCTGCCTGAAATACGTCGAAAGACAGGCTTCGTGCTGCAGAACTCCGATAATCAGATGTTCATGCCCACTGTCTACGAGGATATGATCTTTGCGCCGCTGAACTATATGCTCAGCCGCGAAGAGACGGACAAACGCGTGGATGAGGTCCTTTCACGTCTCGGCCTTGAAGCCCTCAAGCATCGTCACAATCACAAGATCTCAGGCGGTGAAAAGCGCATGGCTGCCATTGCCACGATCCTTGCCATGGAGCCGGAAACGATCCTCATGGATGAACCGACGTCAGCCCTGGATCCCTATAATCGCAGGATTGTCATCAATACGATTCGTGAGCTGCCGCAGACCAGACGGATCGCCTCACACGACCTGGACATGATCCTTGATACATGCAGCCGCGTGATCCTGCTCTCCGGCGGACGGATCGCAGCGGACGGCCCGGCAGACATGATCCTGCGCGACCGCACACTGCTGGAGGCCAACCGGATGGAGCTGCCTCTGTGTCTGTCAGGCAGAATATGATTATCTTCTGCTGCCTGTACGGGAAT
>JAGCAV010000044.1 GCA_017652545.1 Lachnospiraceae bacterium | reverse complement strand
TCTCTGATACCCGCAGGTAAACATTCCGAGTTTCATCATCTCACCATGCACCTTTGTATCCCAGTGTCACCGCGCTGCAGGCGGCGCCTGCCATCATGCATCCAAAAATCTCCTCTTCCCGAAGAAAAGCGGCAAGAAAACCGGCAATATAGCTGTCACCGGCTCCCATGGTATCCACAACGTCACAGGGGACTATGCCGCAGGAATAATACTCCCGGCCGTCATATGCCAGGCTTCCCCTTGCGCCTCTGGTCGCGATCACAAGATGACGTTTTTCTTCCCCGTTTCCTGCTTTGTTTCCCGCTTTGTTTCCGGCAGGTCCCTTCTCCCACAATGACCGCATTTTCTCCTGAAGCCCCGGCTTTCCGGAACTGTCATCGGAAAAGAACAGGATATCCGCACTGCCCGCTGCCGCCAGAGCTGCGGGATCCTCCGGCCTGTCGGCACAGTCAAAGGCGGTGACAACGCCCATTTCCCTGATCCGCTCCAGCCAGGCCTCACAGTGCCCCCACAGGCCTGTTACAGCCAGCGCATGCTTCCCGATGAACGCAAGATCTTCCTGCCGCGGCGCATAGGATGCCATGACGCCTTCATCATAATCCCCGAGGATCCGCTCGTCTCCCCGAAGGATCACATGCGTCAGCGCGGTTTTACCTTCCTTCACCTGGACATGGCTGACATCAACGCCCCTGTCCCTGACGGCCTTCAGCAGCCGCTCTCCAAACGGATCTGTTCCGACAGCGCCAAGGTACGACGCGTGCAGTCCCAGCCTTTGCAGATACACGGCAACATTCACCGGATTCCCGCCAAAAAAGGCTTCGCCTGTCTCGTCATAGAAATCCACACAGTTATCTCCGAGACAGGCGATCCCGTTCATTAAGTTGTTCTCTGCTTTGCTGATCTGATCACTCATCTGTTAGTAATTGAAACCGCTCCTTTGAGCCGGGCCGCCGGTTCATCAGTAGTCCACCTTCCGGTAATACCGGCGGATCTCCATGTCATGCCCGCTCATCTGTTCCAGATTCAGGTCGATCCGGTTCGTGACAGCGTGTACGATCAGATGTGAGATCCAGCCGCGGTACCTCTTTGGGATCCCCGGCATGTCATAATCTGCCGAATCGATCACCGTGTAGTTGTGATTGACTTTTTCAAGGAAGCGGATGACCCGCTCAGTCAGGTTCCGCTGGGAATCCTCTCCCTGCAGCACGACTACCGGCGTATCTTCATCTATGATCTCCAGCATGCCATGGAAGAATTCCGCGGCATGAATGGATTTTGTCCGCATCCAGTGCATTTCTTCCCAGTAGCACATGCCATAGGAGTACGTCGCTCCATACAGGGCCCCGGCTCCAACAAAGTAAGTCAGTGCATTTCCGAGACTCCTTTCACAGAATGCCCTGGCAAAAGCATCCGACCCGGCCTCGACCCTGGCAAGATCCTGTGCGAGAGCGCTGTCCAGGCAGCTGTAAAAGTCCTCATACTCCGCAAGCACACCTTCCAGGAACATAAGGCGGTCAGCCACCATGAAGAATTTGAGCTGTTCATTTTTCGGCTGCGATATGCATATATCTGCCTTCCGGGCAAGAACCGAATCCGGTTCATCGATAAAGCCGAGAACCTTTGCCCCCGCCTCCTGCACAGCCTGCACAGCAGATACCATCTCCGAAGTCGTGCCGGTCACGGAGGAGATCACCACCAGTGTTCCCTTCCCGACACGCCTGTTTCCTGTGGAGAGGTATTCGGCTGCATTCTCCACCATGATATCCAGCGATGACCTTTCGCGCATGTGTACAGCCGCCTGCATGCAGCTGGCCCAGGTCCCGCCGATGCCCATCCAGCATATATTGCGGATGCCCTCCTTCCAGAGGACATCCACCTCAGCCTCGATCCGGCCCCGCAGGGCCAGACCGGAATTGTAAAGATCGATCAGTTTCTTTTCATCATATTTGTACATATCATGCCTCTGTCCGGCAAATACCCTTATGTCCGGTTAATCCGCTTAACACCGCGGCTGAGATCAGCCGACCTTGAGCATCTGGTAATACTGGTCATAGAC
>JAGCAV010000471.1 GCA_017652545.1 Lachnospiraceae bacterium | reverse complement strand
TCATGGCCTTTCCTCCCGGCAGCGCAGAGTCCGATCAGGAAGATGCCGACATTCACGCCGACAACGAAAGCCGCTATCAGCCACCACGCGCTGATCATCTGCGATCCCTCCAATCAGAGTAAATAATCAGGGCGACGGCAGCTACGCCGACGCCCATGACGAATCCGATGCCCAGGGATATGATTATCCCATGTTAGTCACTCCTACCTGGTTTAAAGATTCCTTTAACTGCTTTTATATTCATCGCATATCATGTCGCTGTCTTTAGACCTTCCATCTTTTTCGCAATCAATCAGACCGTCAATATCTGTTTCTTGTGCGTAAACACAATTTTCACAACACTTGTCCATGCTCACACTCCTTATTTCGTCATGGTCACTTTAAGTAATTGTAAACGAATTTAAAACTTTATAGGATGACCCGGAATTTGCAACTGCTGTTGTATCCCCTTCGCTTGCGTGAGATGTAACGACAGCGGCAACCGCATTGACAAGTCTGATCCCCTGTGCAAAATACTTTGTATGGATAGCACCGATATCCACGAAATGCGACCCGTTGATTACAAGTCCCCATGCAGAAAGTACACTTTCCACATCCGGCAGAAGGTCAATCGTTCCGAAATGAATATTGGAAACCGTTGAACTCAGCAGAATAGCCGCAGACGATGAAGCGTTTTTCGCATACCCGGATTCAATCCGTCCGATTGTCACATCATGTGCATTGCGTTCGATTGAAAGTGTGTTAGCCTGTGTTGTGCCGCTTTTTGCAATAATTTCACCGATGCTGACATGGTCGCACCCGGCAATCAGCACATCGTATCCGGTGCTTGTGTTTTCTCCGCAGATCAGTTTTCTCACGCTGATATTTGTCGGTGACGATTCTCCGCTTTCCGTATCAATACCCAATGCGTATGCGTAACCGCTCAACGGGGTTACAATTTCATTTACTTTTATTTCACCGACTTCAATATTCCGGCATCCGAAATGCCAATGAACGCCCCGTGGCCCGCCTTCTGTTGTCTGATTCGGATAGGATGCGTTTGCGGCAAGAATTTCGATTCCGTCCGGGATGGAAAGTCCGTCAATCTGCGCTCCACCGACTCTGACCGTACTAACAACCTTACCGATCACCCGTGTATTTTTACACCATTTCTTTGTTTCTGCCCCAAGTGTTGAACCGTATGCCACATGAACAACACCGTCAATAATGACGCCTTCATCAAATATCAGTGTCCGCCCATCCAATGTGTTGTTGAAATATCCAATATAAACACCCGGCGTGAACCGGATCGTCTTGAACCTTGAAAGGTTCAGTACATTGAATATGTCCGTCACGCTTGTTTCGCCGTCCGCAACAGCACCCCACCACATGACAAGTGCTTCCCCGTCAAGATATCCGCTTGTGCATCTTGGCATAATATGAGAGTTGAAAAGACGATATTTCCCGCATATAAATCTGCAATTTTCCGGGAAATACACAACGGTGTCGGTTGTCCTTGTGGTATCGAATATGCCTCCCAAACCGATTACCATCATCAGATTTGACGGGAACGTTGTGTTGTTGACGATACCTGTTATATCGCCTTTCAGCATCAGTACAACTTTGCCGCTGATTGCTGATATTCTGCTGATAACTGTGGAATATGCCGTATCTGTATCAATGAACACAATGCCAAACGCATCTGAATTGACATACAGTTCGTTGTCATCGTTTACCTTGATGGTTTCATCATCAGCGTTGTTTGTGATCGTGCCGCCGCCCGACGCTTCAATAAATTCAATCAAGGCTTGCGTAAGTGCGGACTTTGGAACTGTCCCACTTTGTATGTTGCCGCCGTTTGCAAATTGCGTTCCGACTTCATCCGCAAGTTTTGCAAGCGTTACCGCATTATCCGCAATCTTACCGCTTGAAACCGCACCGTTTCCGATCTTAGCCGTTGTCACAGCACCATCCGCAATCTTGTTCGTTGTCACGCTTCCGTCATCCAATACATTTTCATTTTCCATCAGAGCAAACACAATATTCAGTGTTCCGTTTGTCGGATAAAGCGTGATTGAATCTGCGTTACTGCTTGCTGTAAATACCCTTACTTCATTTGCAGACAAATCTGTAAATGATTGAACTGTTGACCCATTCAGTTTCAGATTCCATGTAGTTGTTGCGTTTCCGTTTGCGATTTTGTACTTTTTCCCGCTTGTAAAAGCGTAGGTGAATGTTTTATTTGTCCCGGCGGGTACACTCATCAGCGTAATGCCTGTACCCTTCTCAAACGCACCTGTGTCTTTTTCCAATTCAATCAGCCTTGATTCCGCATCCGACAGTTTTTCCAACTTAATGTCCATTGCCGCACCCGGAACAAGCGTAATCGTATCGGCGTTTGCGCTTGGTTTGAAATAACGTACTTCATTCGCCGTCAGCGCAGACGGATTGTAAACAACAGAACCGCTTGCTTTCAAGTTCCATGCGGTAGAACCGTTCCCATTTGTAATCCGATACGTTTTCCCGCTTTCAAACGGATAGAGAAAATTCCTTGTCACGCCGGAAGCAAGCGAAGAATATGTCACCCCGAATATTTCCCGGTTGAGATTGTCAATGTCTGAAACAAGCATTGCTGAAGGGTCAATCATTACAATTTGCCCGTCCGCATTTGAATAGAACTGAAGTGTATTAACCCCGGAAGTCGCAGTATATACAATCTTTTTTTCATTCGCCGTGAATGTCACCTGTTTCGCAAGCGTTGAATCCACTTTCAGATTCATCGTTACGGATGCATTGTCATTGATCAGAATATACTGTCTGTTCGGAACGATATCATAACTATATGTCAGCGTTGTGTTTTTTTTCAGCGCAAAAACCTCTCCGAATGTATACGCTTGCGTCAGCGTTATTGCGCTCTTTAATGAAGTTACCTGGTCCCCCAGGTTAGTCGCGACTTTCGTCGTGTTCGCCCAGGTCGTGCCGGCGGTGTGCCCGTTCGGCAGCGCATACAGGGCGCCGTCGTTGATCACCAGCGCGCCGGCGGCGTAGGCCGTCCCCTGGGCGAATGTCGGGGCGATCGCGGTGTTCGCCGCGGCTGTGGCCGCCACCATCGCGTCGAACTGGCTCAGGATCTCGGTGTATGTCGGTACGGCGGAGGTCGGGGCTACGGCGCTCCCGGTGTTCGTGTTGTCCACCACGCCGTCGATGATCCGCACGGTGCCGGTGACTCCGCCGCCGATCAGTTTGATCGCCAGGCAGAACTGTCCCTCGTAGTTGTAGCAGGCCTGCGGAAGCGTGATATACGCCTCGTTCCCGCTGACGGTTCCCACGCTGGTCAGGGCGATGTTATTCCCCTGCGGGTCGCGGAAATAGCCGTAGCAGCTGCAGCCGCTCAGGTCCACCTCCGCGCCGCTGCGGAAGACGCGCACGCCGAACCGGTTGGCATCCTTGTCCGCGGTGCCGATGGTGTTGTTCAGGAATGACCGGAAAATGCTCCCGCTGTCCAGGTCAATGTTCACGATGTCGCTCTTGTAGATCGCCATGTCTCCCGCCCTCTCTTATGCAAAAGTATTCCGGACCACTCCGTCCACAATCCGGACCGTCGTGATCTCGCTGTTGGTCGTCAGTTTGATCGCCAGCATGAAGTGCCCCTCGTTAACGTAGCAGTCATCCGGCAGCGTGACGGTCGCCGTGTTTCCGCTGATGGATCCGTTGATCGTCGTCCGCACGCTGCAGCTGTCCGTGAAGTACCCTTTGCAGCTGGCGCCGCTCAGGCTCTCCGGCTGGCTGTCACGCAGCACCCGGACGCCGAAGACGTTCGCCTCGTCGTCATCCTTGCCGATGGACCGCTCGCAGAAGCTGCGGAAGATGCCGCCGCTGTTCATCTCGACATCCACGATGTCTGTATGATTGATCGCCATGCTTCCGGCCTCCCGTTAGTCAATAATGCTCAGCACCTGGTCGACAGCGTCGGCCACCAGCCCGTCCTTTACGCCGCCGGCCAGCTTGTTCTCCGTCAGGCAGCCGTTCAGGATATTAAATCCGGCCACTGTCTTGTTCGCGTCGTAGATATTGTTGCTCAGCTTCAGCCCGGTGATCTTTTTCTTCACGCAGTCGTATTCAATCTCCGATACCGTCAGGTTGATGTCCAGTCCAATGTCCGGATCTTCGACCTCCACGATGTCGTAAAGGACCAGTTCCTCAAGTCCCTTCATCCAGGAATACTCCGCCGTGTTTCCAAGGCGCTCCAGCTGCACCGTGACCTCCGTCACAGGGATGTCCACCTTGTCCACGCTGAACCGCTCGCCGGCCTTCGTCCGCATTTCCTCCAGCAGCGTTTCCTCGGTCCAGTTGGTATCTGTCCCGCTGCCGTCATCCTTGCCGACCTGGCCTTTCACGTTCAGCGTCTCCATGTAGATCACCGGATAGTTGCTGATGTATTCGGAATCGACGTATTCCTCCGGCAGGTACAGATCCGCGCCGGCCTCGTCCTTCGCCACC
>JAGCAV010000470.1 GCA_017652545.1 Lachnospiraceae bacterium | reverse complement strand
GCACCTCCTAAGATTATCCATGTACAAATCGCACCGGCAGCCCATCCAACTACAAGCGCTGCCAGCGCCCAGATCCAGTGAATCATGGGATCACCTCCACAAAGGGAAAGCCGCCAGGAACGCCCTGACGGCCTTATTGAATGAAATCATAAGTTTTCGTTCAGTTAGTTAACAGAAACTCTCTCGTTCAAAGGTCATTTAAACTACCTTAAACTACCTTAAAACGGTCACTTTTATGAAGGATTGTATGTTATCGCTACACCTTTGCGGTTGTAGCAAGCATCCATTCTTACCGTCAGATGTCCTGCAACCGCTTCGGTTACCGTGAAAGTTGGCGGTGAATTAATCGTAAAATTGCAAGCATTGAAGAAAACGCCCCTGTTAGACGAATCTGTTGTTTTTATCTCAACAGGATACCCGTCAGTTGTTCCACCACTGTTTTTATGCACACCAAACAAGCAATTTGTCAGCATAACGCCCGTACAATCTTCAAGATAAATTTTCCCGTAAAATAATTGACAGCCATCAAATACAAATCCGTTTGTGCATTTCTCAAAATGGATAGCCTCACCAGACCCAAGTGTTATATCATCCCTGTCCATGTGATTGAAAACGCATCCAATCGCAGAACCGTGTGTATCATTTGCTGTTTCGTTGCCGCCGGAATAGAATTTCTTGAGTGTCATTCCGACTTTGTTGTTTGAAAATCCGCAGTTTACGAACATATTGTTACCGCTGTTGTTGACACAACCATAATAGCAAAGATATGCCATCACATTGGTAAACCTGTTGAACTCACACTCGTTTGAGAGATAAATTCCAACATTGCAATTATAGATATCAACATTTGTAACATTCAGACCGTGGTTGACCTGTGGTCCTGTGTTTTTCCCTCTGATGCCGCCGCCTTTGCACCTTCTGATGCATACTCCGTCAATCGTCCCGTATGAAGGCTGATTGTCCTTGTCATTTGTGGTCGAATAATCTCCTTGCCAAAGGATGCCGTCACGCTGTGCGGCATTTGTTATGTCTTCTCTGATCGTAATGTCTGCGCTGTCGCATTCTACAAGCAAATCCCTTACCGTGCAGTTGCTTGCCATTTTGATTGCGTACCCTGCCGTTACGCCAAGCAGACGAATAACTGTTGATTCTCCGCTTCCGCACAGGATTGATCCTTCGGGCATATCAATACCCGATACGGCATACAAACCTGTCCCTAAATGGCATTCTCCGTAATTGTTTAATGCTTCTTCAATGTATTCTGTTGTGTCAAAAGCAGAAAGTCCGAATGATGGTATATACATACCGTTGCGCAAAAATACAGAAACCTTAATTGTATCGTCAAAACCATACGATCCAGATTCAGCATATAGTCGAATCTGTATACCCGTGATATTTGAAGGAATACTAATCTTTGTAACCCCATCCTTCAGACTGATTCTATCGTTTGTCAGAGAACCGTTTACATAATACAGAAGTTGCGCATACAAATGCTCCGGGTTCGATGAGGATACAATAAATATCGGTTCTCTGTTTTTCATACCCGGCGGATAAATTGATGAGCTGTTATAGATAACATTTACCGCTGGATTGCTTGCGCTTGATTTTCCTGTTACTTTGCACGTTTCATTATCAGATTGCCATGTAAATGTAACACCGTTATTTGTTGCATCGGTATGCGTTCCATAAGCAGTTAGCGGATTAAACTGATTTTGTGCGTTTTCATAGACAGTTTTATTCTGCTCATGAGCAGTATTCTCTGCCACATCATCCTTTGCCGTTAATTGCGGAAGGTATTTCGTTGCTTCGCTTCCGGTTTCAATTTGAATGTCTTTAACATGCCAGATATTGTTATTGCCGCCGCCTGTTCCGAGCCGGACAAGATAACCCGTGCTGTCAATCGTGAATGTCCATACGATCTTCGCCCATGCCGAAACAGTATTGGAAAGGTTTTTATATGAAGCGTTTGTGTTGTCCTGCTTCTTTACATAGATACCAAGTCCGTCACCCGTGCTTGATGCGTTCTGCTCTGTATAGGCATAGAATGAAATGGTGAACGTTCCCTGTTCAATTTTATCGTGCGGAATCAGAATAAATGATGCAAAATCCGAAGTCTTCCCGGAGAACTCACCGTTTGCATATGTGATATTTGATGCGTTTGCTTTTGCGTATTCAGCATCAAACAAATTATCTGTTTTCTGCGACAAAGCACTCTTTAGGTCAGAGATCTGTCCGTTCTGGGTGTCCACGACTTCCTGGTAATCTTCCAGAGTCTCGACCATGTTCTCATAAACCGACAGCACTTCCTGATAGGTCGGCACTGCAGCCGTCGGGGCCACCGTGCCGCTGGCGTGGGTGTTGTCCACCATGCCGTCAACAATCCGCATCGTGCCGGTGACGCTGTTTGTGCTGTCCACCAGCTTGATGGAGAGGCAGAACTGGCCGTCATAGTTGTAGCACGCCTGCGGCAGCACGACCTCCGCCACGTTGCCGCTGACAATGTTCCCGCTGGTGATCGCGATCGGGCTGCCCTGAGGGGGCATGAAAACGCCCTGGACAGATACACCCGTCAGATCTACCGGCTCGCCGTTCCGGAACACACGGATGCCGAAGTGATCGGCTTTCTGGTCCATGTAGCCGATGGAATGATTCAGGAACGACCGATGGATGTTCCCGGTTTCCAGATTGATGTCAGCAATATCCCGTTTGTAGATTGCCATGTTCCCTTACCTCCATTTATGAACTGCTCTTCGGTTCAAAATTCTGTCCGACCCACCATGTGATGAATCCTTCAAAAGTGCCGAATCCGTGGTTGCTTCCGACGTTTGCCGCTGCATCTATCAGCGTCTGTACGGATACTTCATCCGTATAATCCTTGCTGCTCTTCAGCGTCTGCTGGGCCTTCTGGTTCGTATATTCCTTACTTTCTTCCGTGGCCTGGTCCACCGCTTCCTCGACGATTTCGTCTCCGGCGTCGTCCGTCAGCTTGTCCCCGGTGATGGAATTCACCAGCACGTTGAATCCGCTTACGTTCTTCACGTTGTAGGCGTTCACGTTCGTCAGCTTCAGCGCCTTGATCTTTTCCTTGACGATGTCGTATTCGATTTCGCTCACCGTCACGCTGGCGCCCAGGCCGATCCGCTCGTTCACGACTTTGACGGTGTCATACATCAGCACCCGCTGCAGTTGTTTCAGATACGCATATTCCGCGGTATCTCCCAGCATTTCAAAGTCAACAGTGATCTCATGCTGGATCACGTCCACCTTGTCTACGCTGAACTTTGCCTCCGCCTGTTTCTGCATTTCGGCCCGCAGCGTGGTTTCTGTCCAGTTCGTGGCCGTCTCGCTTCCGTCGTCCTTGCCGACCTGGCCGGAAACCTTAAGCCTCTCCATCCGGATCACCGGATAATCATTGATATACTGGCTGTCCACCCACTTCACGCCGTTGTTATCCAGGAAGAATTCGTTCCCTTTGGCGTCCTTCGCCACCGGAACGATCCGCGTGACCAGCTTGTCGCCGTTGACCTTCCAGTTCACGCCCAGCATATTGTTCCCGTACCAGATCCGGAAGCCCCTGTCCGTGTTCGTCTTATTCATCACGAACAGGTCCCAGTTATCCCGCCGGAATTCCGCGTCGAACGTGGAGACCACGCCCTGATCCGGATCCAGCAGCGCGAATGTCCCGTTCTTTCCGCTCATATCCGCCGAATAGTCCGTATCTGCGTTTGTCGTCATGTTCGTGGCGATCATCCCGCGGTAGTCGATCATAAACGCCTGTTCGATCCATGCCAGCGCCTGGGCCGGCGGCTTCCTTACGATCTTCACCGTGTCCATCATCACGCCGTTC
This sequence comes from Lachnospiraceae bacterium, assembly GCA_017652545.1. The sequence goes on along the minus strand of JAGCAV010000470.1, from coordinate 902 downwards.
AGGTCATAGCTCACGTGCTGGGCGTTCACCGTCACCCGCTGCTGCTTTGTGTCCACCGTCACCGTGCGGATCCGGAACAGCTGCGTCGTGATAACCCGCGGCTGCGTCTCTTCCGGCGTCAGGTGCCGGTCATACGTCACCTGGGTGGATTTGATGTACCCTTCAAGGCCGTACGTCGTGCTCATCTTGTACCAGCCGTTGTCAGGCCCGGAAACGTAATACAGATCCACGCCGGTCTTCAGGTTCACCAGCGCCGGCGATCCGGTCGTCTTGTCCGCGATCCGCTTCCAGTATTCGCTTTCCGGCGTATGGATGTATCCTGTGTCCGGCCATCTCGGATCCAGCGCAATACACTGGTAGTTGTGCCCGTACCACGTCACCTTTGTCCCCACCGCGTATGGAGTGGTTGAAACGTAAAATTCCTGGTAGGTGATCGTGGTCGGTTCGCTGGGTCCGCTCCGCAGCGCCGCGGCCGTCGTCGTTTTGTACACGTCCACGTCCAGGCCGCTGAAGGCGTTTTCGATGGTTTCCTCCGGCACCGGCGCCTTGATGATCGCATCCGGCACCAGGTGCGCCCATTTCCCTTCTTTGTCGATCGGGTGGACCATTGTCAGGTCGTAGTTGCCGCCGGCGATCTGCTTGTGGCTTCCGCTGATCGGCGTCAGGATCACGTCCCCGTTCTTATCGAAGTTATCGTTGCCGATATCGTAAACACTAATCAAAGGAATCTCTCCCTCTTCTCGATGACCAGGCTGCTCCATCCGCTTCCGGTCACGCTGTTGGCACCCGGATCCAGCTCCGGGAAGTCCCCGCTGCTGTTCGCTGTCAGCAGCGTCGTCGTGTCGCTTTCCGTCAGGGAGACCTCCATCGTCTCGCTGTCGATCACATAATCCTTTCCGCTG
>JAGCAV010000469.1 GCA_017652545.1 Lachnospiraceae bacterium | reverse complement strand
TGTCGGAGACTACACGCTGACAGTGACATTTACGAAGGAAGTCTTCCGTGACGGGGCATGGGTCTCCGACGGGACGACCGATACCAAGTCAGTCAGCTTCCATGTGGTCAATGCGCTTTCCGTACAGACAGGTGATACGACCCCGATCGCGGCGACGATCGCTACAGCACTCGCTGCACTGGCTGTCATCTGCCTGATCCTTGTACTCCGCAGGCGCAGACACAGATCATAACGATTGATATGGATCGACCGGGAACAGGCTTTCCGGATCAGGATCAAAGGCCCGAGGTAGACAGCCCCGGGCCTTTTGCGGTATGATGTAGGAAAGATGGATCGACAGATTCTGATGAGTGACGGAAGGCAAGGAATCATATCAATGATACATACCGAGAAAAAAATCTTTTTTACCGATCTTGACGATACGCTGCTTACGGATGACAAGCAGATCACGGAAGGAAACCGCCATGCGCTGGACCGGATCCTCGAGGAGGGGCATCAGGTTGTCTTCTGCACCGGAAGAGTCCTTCACAGCGCGGCGACAGCCGTGAAAAAACTGGATTATTACCGCCCCGGCTGTTTTTTAAGCTGTTATAACGGGGGACAGATCTTTCAGATCGATGGCGAGCAGAGTCTTTACATAAAGACGCTTCCGCGTGACCTGGTGGAAATGTGCGTCAGAACGGCTGCGGATGAAGACATTCATATCCAGGCCTATGCCTCATATGACGCGGGGATCGTCCTGGCAAGGAAGCCAAGCCCGTATCTGGATACATACTGCCGGGTGCAGGCGCTTGAAAAAAGAATCGTTCCCGATATCATGGAAGCAATCGACCGGGATCCGCCGAAACTGCTGGCGATCGAACCTGATACGGAAAAAATGGATCACTTCAGGGCAAGGCTTCAGGCTGCGGCCGGAGACAGAATGGACCTGTTCATGTCATCCGCGTCTTATCTGGAGATGGTTCCTCCGGGAGTCAACAAAGGAAACGCGGTGCGCTATCTGTGTGAGTATCTGGGGATCCCGATCGAAAACTGCATCGCCGCAGGAGACGCGGAAAACGATATTTCCATGCTGGTGGCTGCCGGCGTCGGAGCTGCTGTTGCGAATGCTGAAGAGAGAGTCAGGGCGAGCGCCGACTACATCACGCAGCGCGATCACAACCATGATGCTGTGGAAGAAATACTTGATAAATTCATCTGAGATACAGGCCGGGATACGGTGAGATAAAAGTGAAAAACGGAATGGCAACGGTTCAAAAGAGAATGCGGGCAAGCCTGCGGGTCCTGGCTGTCCTGATCATTCCTTCTGCAATCTTTCTGACAGGGTGCGGAGGAAAGGTGGACAAAAGCGTGGACATAGATCTGACCTCCATGTCCGCCACAATGGTGTATTCCGAGGTCTATAACATGCTGCTTGATCCCGAATCCTATGTGGATAAGACGATCCGGATGGAAGGGATCTGCTCGGCATTTCATTCATCCTATGAAAACAGAGATTACTATTCCTGTATCATTGAGGACGCGACAGCCTGCTGTTCCCAGGGTATTGAATTTATTCTGAAAGAGGCGTATTCTTTTCCGGATGACTATCCGGCAGACGGCAGGGAGATCGAACTGAAGGGAACATTTGAAATATATGAACTGGATGGGTACGAATTCTGCAGGATCAAAGATGCAACGCTGATCTGACAGAATCCGGTCCGGCTCTTTCGGCAGGACCTGCAGGCCTGCATTCCGGATCTCATTCGAACATAAAACTGGAAAGGTGGTATATCGTATGCTTATGGGACTTTTTCTTAATCTGCTGATCGGAGCGCTGGCCGGCTGGATCGCCGGAAGAGTGATGGTAGGAACCGACGGGACGATCACCCGGAATATCATCCTCGGCCTGTGCGGCGGCGTGATCGGCAGCATTGTACTGGGGCTGCTCGGCATTCACGGGTCCGGTGTGATCGGTACACTGATCGTTTCTGTAGTCGGCGCGTGTATTCTGATCTGGCTGGCAAGAAAGTTCTTTTAGGCCTGTATGAGACAGGGACCGGCCCGGCTGCTTTCCCTGCGTCATGACAGCTGACAGATTTGTTTTTAAAAGGTGACGAACAGTCACCTTTTGTGTTATGATAAGAAAGACAGAGTACAGCTATCACTGTTTTTCCGGAGGAAACTATCATGAAGGGCATTATACTGGCCGGTGGGTCCGGCACAAGACTGTATCCGCTGACGATGGTCACATCAAAGCAGCTGCTCCCGATCTATGATAAACCCATGATCTATTATCCCATGTCGGTTCTGATGAATGCCGGGATCCGTGACATCCTGATCATTTCCACACCGGCAGATACGCCGCGTTTTGAGGAACTGCTCGGAGACGGCCATCAGTTCGGCGTGAACCTGACATACAAGGTACAGCCCAGCCCGGACGGACTGGCGCAGGCCTTTATCATAGGCGATGAATTTATCGGCAGCGACTGTGTTGCCATGGTGCTTGGGGACAATATCTTTTCCGGACAGGGTTTGAGCAAACGCCTGAAAAGAGCGGTGAAGACCGCGGAGGAAGGCGGCGGCGCCACCGTGTTCGGCTACTATGTGGATGATCCGGAGCGCTTCGGCATTGTGGAGTTCAATGAAGAAGGCAAGGCGATCTCCATTGAGGAAAAACCCGCGAAGCCAAAGAGCAATTACTGCGTGACCGGTCTCTATTTTTATGACAATGATGTCGTGGAGTATGCAAAAGGCCTGAAACCCTCCGCGAGAGGCGAACTGGAGATCACGGACCTGAACCGGATCTATCTGGAGAAGGGAATGCTGAATGTGGAACTGCTGGGTCAGGGATTTACCTGGCTGGATACAGGTACGCATGAGAGCCTTGTGGAGGCAACCAATTTTGTGAAGATCACGGAAGACCACCAGCACCGGAAGATTGCCTGCCTGGAGGAGATCGCTTTCCGGCATGGCTGGATCACAAGGGAAGACATGCTGGCGGTATATGAGAAGCTGAAAAAGAACCAGTACGGACAGTATCTGAAGGATGTGCTGGACGGAAAATACATCGATATCAGGCATGGCGCGTGATACGTAAAAAGAAGAGGAAGAAAACTATGACAATCATCGTGACCGGCGGTGCCGGATTTATCGGAAGCAACTTTATTTTCCATATGCTTGAGAAGTATCCGGATTACCGGATCGTATGTGTGGACTGCCTGACATATGCGGGCAACCTGTCTACGCTCTCATCCGTGATGGACAATCCGAACTTCAGATTCGCAAAGATCAATATCACGGACAGGGAGGCCATTTATCAGCTCTTTGAAGAGGAACATCCGGATATTGTGGTGAACTTCGCGGCTGAGAGCCATGTGGACCGTTCCATCGAAAATCCGGAGGTCTTCCTGGATACGAACATCAAGGGAACCGCTGTGATGATGGACGCCTGCCGCAAGTACGGGATCCAGAGATATCACCAGGTCTCGACAGACGAAGTGTATGGGGACCTGC
>JAGCAV010000468.1 GCA_017652545.1 Lachnospiraceae bacterium | reverse complement strand
TCCGTGGTAAGCCGTCTCAATATTGCAGGAATGCACTTTCGTGTCATCATCCAGCCAGTCGGCGTATTCCGTATAGTAAGGTGTCTGGATCTCCTTCTCCTGGAAGTGATACCAGCCCGGCTCCTTCCCTGTCACCAGTTCTCCCTTTGTGGCTTTGCTGCATTCGCCCCAGTATCCGTCTGTCTCGGCATAGGCATATCCGGTCGTTCCCCACACAGTCAGCCTGTTGTCGGAATCCCTGTACATGTCCGGGTTATGCTGTTCGGCGAAATATCCGCACTCCAGATAGCCCCTGGCGCCGTTTTCAAAAAGGATCTCACCGAAAATGAAATCCGGTGACGGATGGTCGTCTTTGAGCGTAGCCGGTCCGTGAACATGCCCGATGACGGATTTCGCTTTGTGACCGCCGTTTGCCCAGATGATGTAATCCATGTAATGTGTGCCAAGCTGCGCCATCCAGGGCTGGCATTCTGCAAAAATTTTTTTGATCTCACCCAGGTCGCCCCTGTCGACTTTGCGCTTGAGTTCCTGCATCTGCTTCAGGTACTTCTGCTGATGACAGACGACCGCCTTGATCCCGTTTTCCACACACAGCTCTGTCATCTTCTTTGCCTCGGTCATATCTTCTGCCATCGGCTTCTCGAATGATACGGCCCTGATCCCATGCCTGATGGCCAGTTCGATCATTGACAGGCGAAGGTTCGGGTACGTCACAAACACGAACACTTCAGGTTTTGTTGTGGAAAGCATTTCTTCCACGTCTGTGAATTTCGGAACGTCCAGTCCGAATTTCTCTGAAACGTCATCCATGACTTCCGGACGGATATCACAGATGCCGACCACCTCATATCTTTCTTTATTTTCAAGGAGCGCTTTCAGATGCGTCTTTCCACGCACGCCGAGCCCCATAATTGCCACAGTATGTTTTTTCATGATCCGGATCCTTTCCTCTGTCTGTCTATTCATGGTTACCGTAAGGCTGTATCAGTATCTTACACGGGTTTCTGAATCTCCGCCATGTATCTGCCGTCCGCCAGGACAACACCGTCGGAATCCGCCACAGCGTCCGGGGATTCATCTTCCGTCATGATCCATCCGCGGTAATCTGTCTCCTCAAGGAAACGCACAATGGATCTGAAATCGATGATTCCGGTTCCCATGGTCGCCCATACATGATCTTCAGTCATATCCTTAAAATGAACATGCTGTACGATCTCCCTGTTCTCCATGATCACCTTCAGCGGATCGATCCCGGCATTTGCCATATGACCGGCATCCGGCGCATACCCGATTCCGCCTTCGTAGAGCATATCAAACATGATGTGATAGTCGCTCTCATACCGGAAGATGGAATTCGGCCCCGAATTCGGATGATAGACCGGAACGACTCCGCGTTCCCTTGCCCGCCTTGCAATATCAACCAGGCAATTCAGCTGGTTCATCTGTTTTTCATAGAGATGATGCTCCCGTACGGGATCCGCTGCCACATGTGACAGCATCAGTTTGGCTGTCGGGAAATGTGTCAGGAATTCTATGGCTTCATCGAGATTCTCTTTTTCCTGATCCGTCTCCTGTTCATGCAGCCAGTCCTCATGAACCGCAAGGGCGGCCAGCACGATTCCTTCCCGGTCCAGCAGATCCTTCAGCCTGCTCCAGTCTTTATAATAATCACCCAGCATGACGATCTCAGCTTCAATTCCCGTAAAGCCTGCCTGCTTCAGGACCTCAACCATATGAGGCACCTGTCCGTGATACTTTTCAACATTCATCTGCCAGGGATACGTCTGGCTGCCGTACAGAATTTTTGACATGTCTTCCTCCTGATGTAAACAAAATCTGAATCAGAAAAGCCGGACACCAGGTCCGGCCTTTCTGATTATTGATTCTTAAACAGTTCTATCCGCACACAACAATGAATTACTTATTACTTTTTGATTGGTCGATTTATTACGATCAATTACATGTAATCTTCAACATTGTCCTGGGTGATCAGAACGAACGGGATAATGGGAGCCGGGTCGAAGCTTTCGCCTGCAACCAGCTTCTCAACGATTTCGATCGCGCCGTTGATCTGGCCTACACCATCCTGAAGGATCGTAGCTTTCAGGCTGCCGTCCTTGACCATCTGCATGGGAACTTCCACACCGTCAACACCGATGCAGATGATGTCTTCTCTGCCGCTGTCGTTGCACATCTTCTGTGCAGCGGAGGACATGCCGTCGTTATCGCAGATGATGGCGACCAGCTCATCACCGTATTTCGCGATAGAGTCGGAAGCAGCGTCTGCAGCCAGATTGCCGT
>JAGCAV010000467.1 GCA_017652545.1 Lachnospiraceae bacterium | reverse complement strand
GGAAGCATGGCTTCGACAGCCTCACGCGGCGCGAGCAGACAGCTCTCAATGGCTGTATCCGCCCCGGCTTCCCTGCACAGTGACAGCACCCGGGAAGCGAATTTCCACTGGGCCAGGCATTCCCCGCCGGAAAGGGTCACGCCGCCCCCGTCAGCAAAAAAGACCCTGTCTCTGAGCAGCATATCCGCTGCTTCCCGCGAAGTCACCTCCCTGCCGCGCACTTCAATGGCGGCAGCCGGACAGGCATTTTCACAGGCGCCGCAGAGGGTACAGGCATCCCTTCGGATATGAATGCGTTCTTCCTCAGTTTTCCGGCTTTCATCCCGTCTGCCTGCGCCGTTCTCTTTGCCGCATGCCGGGCCAGTGCCCAGGCAGAGCACTTTCTCCTCACAGGCAGCCACACAGGTACCGCACCGGAGGCAGTCCGTGGGAGAATACCAGACCAGCGGCCTTCTCTCCAGGCCTTCAGGATTCTGGCACCAGGGACAGCGCAGCGGACAGCCCTTCAGGAAAAGTGTGCTGCGAAGCCCGCCGCCGTCATGAACGGCAAAGCGCTTCAGGTCAAAGATCATGCCTTTCTCCACTGCTCTCCTCCGAATTCTTCACATTTTTCAGCCTGTTTTTTGGGACCCTCACGCCGACTCGTATGTTGTCCTCTCGATGATCTCATCCTGAAGGTCATGCGCCAGCTCCGTAAAGTACGCGGTATACCCGGCGACACGCACGGTCAGCGACCTGTACTCATCCGGATTTTTCTGAGCTGCCCGCAGATCTTCCTCATTGAGCACGTTGAACTGGATATGGCTGATCCCCAGCCGGCTCACCGCCCGCAGAAGATCCGTAAACTTTCTGATCCCCGTCTCTGTCCTGAAGAACTGGGGCAGGAACTTCATGTTCAGCAGTGTTCCGTTGCTGGCCTTGACAAAGGGCAGCCTGGAGACCGAGTGGAGCAGCGCCGTCGGACCCTGCTTGTCGCGGCCGTACATGGCGGATACACCGCCGTCCGCAAGCGGGTCCTTCGCGAACCGCCCGTCAGCGGAAGCACCGACATTCTGTCCCATGGGCACATGGGCAGAGACCGTATACAGGCCCATCTGATAGATGCCGCCCCGGCCGTTGCGGTATTTCTTCAGGCCATCGGCAAAGTAATTGACCCATTTTGCGCCAAGCTCATCCACCCATTCAACATCATTGCCGTACTTCGGCACTTTGTTGAGCAGCATCGCGTGAAGCAGCGGCTCCCCTTCAAAATTATGCTGAAGCGCGTGCAGGAGCCGGTCGGCGCTGATGCGCTTTTCGTCATAGACCAGCTTTTTGATCGCCGCCAGCGAATCCGCCACATTGGCTACCTGGATCGCCTGGACACCGGCAAAATTGTAGTGGGCGCCGCCCTGCGTCACATCCATGCCTTTTGCGATGCAGTCATCGATCACGGAAGAAAGGAAGGGGGTCGGCAGGAGCTTTTCATGCATGGTCTCCACCTGCGTCACACATTCCACCATCCGGTCGGAGAAATAGTCGATCTGTTTTGCATAGGCCGCTTCCAGGTCTTCAAATGTCTGATAGGTCGTCAGATCTCCCAGGTCCTGTCCTGTCCGGGCGCCGGTCAGAAGATCCACGCCGTGATTTATGGTCAGCTCAAGCACCTTCAGCAGATTGAACATGGCCGCATCGCTCCAGGCCAGCGCGTTGCCGTGAGTCGTCAGTTCCACGCAGCCGACGATCGCGTAATTGACTGCATCCTCATGGCTGATCCCATGGCTTTCCAGCGCGGGGATGACCGCTTCATCATTGAACACCTGGGGCATCCCGCTGCCCTGTCCGATGACGCGGGACGCATATTCCAGAAGCTCCTGCGGAGAATCCTTATAGATACGCAGGGACAGATTCGGCTGCGGCAGCAGCAGATGGGACTGCGCCTGAAGGAAGATGTAGCTCAGGTCATTGGAGGCGTCACTTCCATCCGCATTCTGGCCTCCGATCGCGACATTGAATCCAATGGGGAAGCCGGCAAAATAGCGTGCAGAATTTGAATTGCGCAGGTACACCAGCTGATTGAATTTCAGCCACAGGCACTCCGTGATCTCCAGCGC
>JAGCAV010000466.1 GCA_017652545.1 Lachnospiraceae bacterium | reverse complement strand
GCCGTTTCATCCGCACCCAGTTCCCGGATCCGCCGCTCACAGGTCTTTTCAGGCAGGAAAAATGGCAGCACACTGACAAACCTGCGCAGGGCTTCCTTGCTGTGTGCGATCCGCCAGGCACGTTCGAATGCGTCCGCCGCCTCTTCAAAACGGAACATTCTGGCATATGCGCATCCAAGGTTTTCCAGGACCTGCGCATAGAACTGCGCGCCCGCGCTCCCGGGTCTCTGCCGGTTCAGGATCTGGAGATATTCATTGACGGCATTCCCGTACATTCCGCTTCTGGCCAGATAATCGCCCTTCATTTTTTCCTTGGCATCCTCCGGCTGCACAGCCAGTCTGCTTAAGGTGTCCTGATAGCTCTTCATCTGTTTGGGCGTCAGGTACCCGATCTCCCTGAAGATCGGCATGACAAAAGAGGCCACCGCGCTCCCGGAAGCGTCTGCTCCGCCTGTCAGGGCGTCATCTCCCATCTTTTCGAGGCGGTCATACAGCTGGCGATAGAGTGTCCTCAGCTGCAGTTCATCCCGGATCCAGTCACACAGGGCTTCATTCATGATGCTCCCGTCGATCAGATAGATGTTCTCCTTCAGGAAAAAGCAAAGTTCCTCGATCGAGTAGATATATGTACTGATGTTCTCTATAAAGTACGGATTGTCGGCCATTTTGACACGACACAGATCAAAACTCATTTCAGAATGATCCTCCTGCTCCACTTCATGCCGCTGGGTCTGAAGAACCCGCCAAAGCCCAGGTCCTCCGCCTCCACGCAGCATGTCCGGGCGTCTGTGAAATAGATCGTCATCCGGATCCGGCTCGCGCGCTGCGGCCTGTCCGGAAAGTTCTCCAGCAGCATGATATGCGCTGTCTCCTCCCCGCCGGTCATCGGCTTCGTATGCAGCGTGATGCTGTTTTCCCCGTCCGGAATGATGTCGCATTCATAGTGGGCTTCATACCAGTTGATCCCCGCGCTGATCAGCGGATAATAGACTTCCTTTCCCTTGACACGCAGATACATGCTGATATTGTCGGAGATGATGTCCCTCCCCATAAAGAGCATGTCTTTGCCGGGAAGCAGGCCGCACCGCTCCATGGCTGCGAAGCAGGCGCCTTTCGTATACAGGTTGTCTCCCATAAACGCGTGCCTTCCGGATGTAAGGAAAGAAAACGATCTGGAAGCGCGCTTCGGGTCAAAGGAATCCCCCATCAGATAGCAGGTGACCACATTCTTCCGCTCGAAGACCTTCTTCAGGAACTCAAAGAACAGACGGTCCTTCTCCTTTTCCCAGGCTTCATCATCCCGCCCGCCTCTGTCGCTCTCCCTGATCTGGAGCGTATTTCTTTTTTCAATGCCAACCAGCGCCGGGGATTTTGACCGGTCGATGTGCATCACATACCTCTGGTATCTGTCATCAGTCATCTCGATCAGTGCCACATCACCGTTGTAGAGCTCCTTACGCTGATTCACGGCATACCAGTAAAAGGAAGACTGGTGATCCTGCAGAAAGATATTCTTTCTCGGGATTCCCAGCATGGTCAGTGACTGTGGAATGCGTGTGGAGATAAGCCTCTCCAGATAAGGCACCGTGACCATGATATGGACACAGTCAAAATGACCCTCTCCTGCCACACGGATCAGAATATCCCTGAAAAAGTCATTCAGGGTGGAGATCCCTTCGCCAAGACCGGCAGCCGAGTTCCAGACGGCACGCGAAATAGAGATGACATGTGTTTTTGTGCCATCTTCCTTGTCCACCATCAATGTCTCCGGTTCCTTCAGGGACGGATAGAAGTAGGTGACCTGGGCCTGGTCCGCCTGGAGCGAAAGACCCACAACAATCTTAGTCAGCTTTGAAGCCATACTTCACACTCCACACTTTTATCATATCCCGAACAGCTCAGCCGTCAGGTAGTCAGTCATCTCGTAGCTTTCAAGCGCTTCAGCCAGTTCCTGGTCCTTTCCCTCCGCGGCCAGCGCTGACATGCGGCAGAGCTGACCGTAGCGCGAACGGGTATCATCCGGCCGCCGGGATCCGCTTAAGGAACGGATCGCGCTGCGGCTGACCATCTTGCCGCTGCTGTATTCTTCCGTGTAACACTCTGCCTCGTTTTCTTCAAAAAGGATAAACTCCCGCACGAAGATCCCTCCGAAACAGTTGCGCATGGGTTCACTCACAAAATCCTTCTCGTCCTTCATGCGAT
>JAGCAV010000465.1 GCA_017652545.1 Lachnospiraceae bacterium | reverse complement strand
GGCAAACTGAATGTTTCCGGACCCAAGACCATCGTGATCGGGTATACGTTTCCTGTGATCGAAACAACGAGCCAGACAAGTCCGGTCCGCTTTTATGCCCAGGACGCACTGTGCGTTGTCAACGGGAAACAGGTCAACAACCAGCCAAAGGGCACCACCATGACAGCACCGGGCCCGGAGGTCATCCCGGCGGCGCAGATACCGGCAGACAAAGAATTTGATCACTGGGAAATGACGGCATGGACAGGGACGACCTACAAAACGTTTTCCTTTTATCCGAACGATTCGGAAAATCCGATCGTCATTCTGGATCAGTCCATGGACCTGAAAGCCGTCTATAAGTGGAAAGCGGGTACACCGCTCCTGTCCGAAGTCCATATGACGATTCCGAAGATCCGTGGGGGAGAGCTTCCGGCTGGCGGCATGGTCATCACGACAGTGCCCGGAAACGCCATGAAACAGGCTGCGCTGACACAGCTGCTGTCGCAGGCACCATCAGAATGGATGGAATCCGCGAACGGCTCGACATTTACCGAAATCTCCGCGTCGACGCCCTTTACGGCAGGCAGGTTCTACATGACCGGCGTCATCAGTGCGATGCAGACCGGCATGTCGGAAATGCTTGATCTTTCGGTGGTAAAGGGAACGAAAGATCACGTGATCTGGTACATCAACGATGAGATGTATCTTAATCCGGGAAAATTCCGCACTCTCTGCGAGCCGACCGGTTTCAGCGAAGTGAGTATTGTGATTCCCGATCAGGTCTGGACCGGCAGCCCCCTCACGCCGGAACCGGCTGTATCCTTCAAAGGCCGGTCCGCTGACGATCAAAACGCACAGGGCGGTGGCCTGGGAATCCGATGATACTTCAATCGCCAGAGTCTCCAGGAAAGGAAAGATCACAGCCGTCGGAAAAGGAACCTGCCATGTGTATGCCTATGCCCAGAACGGAACAGCGGCAAGGATCAAGGTGACGGTGAAATAGATGCCCTGAACAGGTGATGACGTAAATCGTTCCGTAAAACTTCATAAAGCTTTTATAGGCTTCGGAGTGCTTTCCTGTTATACTGTCGGAAGATGTTTTGAAAGAAACGGGACCGGCAGAAGCTTCTTTCCGTCCCGACAGAGGTCATGTTTTGCAGGAAAAAAGTCATCAGGAAATGAACAGTCAGGAAAGATCCGGTATGGAAAAGACCGGCCAGAAGAACAGTCATCTGGAATATATTATTCAGGAATACAACCGCGAGGAAAAAAAGAAAAAGAGGCAGCGGCAGATCCGGCGAAGGATCCTGCTGCTGCTTTTGCTGTTTGCTGCGGCTGTGGGCGGCACATATCTGTATGTCCGCTTTGCGCCGACCACAAAGCGCATGGAGCCGAAGACCTACTTTGAGACCATGCTTTCACGGGCGGCGGAATCGGAGTCGGCCACCCTCGGAGAGGGCGAGCTTGCCGTGATGCTGCAGGATCATGTCTCTCCCTATAAGGCAAAGCTTCATGATGGCGCGGTCTATCTGAACTACGACATGGTCCGGGAAAATATCTCCACCCGGTTCTTCCTCGATGAGCAGCGTTCGCTCATGCTGCTGACCACGGCAACGGACAATCTGGAGATCCCCTTTAATTCCGCGGTCTATACGAGCGCCGACGACGGCAGCGAATACAGCTATGAGAGGGAGATCATCCTCTCGGATGAGAGCGGCCTGTACCTGAACGCGGATTTCCTCGGGACGCAGGCGAACGCAGCGTGCTCGATGTTTGAAGACAGCGTCCATACCCTGGTGGATTATCAGTGGGGGGAGCGGACTGCCTGCGAGGTAAAGAAGGACACGAAGGTCCGCTTCGGCCCGGGCATCAAAAATCTGATCCTGACCGATGCGGCAAAAGGCGAGAGGGTCTATCTGCTGGAACAGCAGGAGAAGTGGTCCCGGGTGGTCACAGCGGACGGGTACATCGGCTATGTTCCGAACAAAGCCGTAAGCGAACCGGCTTCCGTTGCCTTTACACGCGATTTTGAAGCGCCGGAATATCCGTCGCTTCTGATGGATGAGACGGTGAATCTGGTCTGGCACCAGATCGGTCTGCCGGAGTCCAACGATTATCTGGAGGAAGATACAGCGAATATGACCGGCGTGAACGTGATCTCGCCCACCTGGTTCTTCCTGTCCGACAACGAGGGGAACTTTACCTCCTACGCAAGCAGAAAATATGTAAAGAAAGCGCACAAACTGGGCCTGAAGGTATGGGGCCTGGTGAGCAATTTCAGTCCGGATATGAGTACGACGGAGCTGGTTGCCTCCACTGCGGCAAGGCGGAACCTGGCGAAAAATCTGGTCGATGCGGCGCTGGAAGTGAAAATGGACGGAATCAACGTGGATCTGGAGGCCATCAAAGAGAGCGCCGGATACGGCTATGTCCAGTTTGTAAGGGAGCTGTCGGTCCTCTGCCGCAAAAACGGACTGGTGCTGTCGGTGGATGTGCCGGAACCCTTTGACTTCAATACGCATTATGACACGAAGGAACTGGGAACGGTCGCGGACTACGTGATCCTGATGGGATACGATGAGCACTATGTGGGCTCCGAGGTCGGAACCGTGGCCTCGCTTTCATTCGAGGAGAACGGCATCGTCAGGACCCTGCAGAATGTGCCTGCCGAAAAGGTCATCGCAGGTGTGCCGTTCTACACAAGGATCTGGTACACCGGGACGGACGGCAGCGTCTGGAGCGAGGTCATCAGCATGAACCCCGTGACCCGTACACTGGAAAGCTACGGGGTGACCCCGGTCTGGAACGGAGAGACGGGGCAGTACTATGCCGAGTGGACGCTTGATGACGGGATCGTATGCAGGATCTGGATCGAGGATGAGACCTCCGTGTCCATGAAGGCGGACCTTGTGCACAAATATCAGCTGGGCGGCATTGCCGCGTGGGCGCTCGGCAATGAGCGCGCTTCCATCTGGGAAGTGATCACAAGAAGCCTTGCGGGGGAATCCTCCGTTGTGGTGGCAGAACAGCTGGCACTCATGCAGGGCGCACAGGAAGAGACAACGGCGGAGGAGGCTGTGACAGAGGGATGATCAGAGGGGCATTTTTTGACATAGACGGCACCCTGCTGTCCCACAGGACCGGATCCATCCCGGCTTCCGCGGGCCGTGCGATCCGGACCCTCCATGAGCGGGGCGTGCTTACCTTTATTGCGACCGGCCGGCATCTGCAGGAGATGGAAGCGGTGCCGGGCCTGATGGACCTTCCCTGGGACGGCTTCGTCACGCTGGACGGCCAGTACTGCGCTGACCGGGAGGGAGCCTACTTCACGAAAGCCCTGGATCCGGGGGATGTTGACCGCCTGATCTTTCACACCCGGCGGCTGGGCATTCCATGCATGCTGGTGGAAGAGGATGAGATGTACATCAGCACCAGCAGTCCGCGGGTAGCGCAGATCCAGGCGCAGCTGAAGGTTCCGCCGGTCCCGATCCGCGAGCTGTCCGAAAGCGGGGTCCGCCCGGTGTATCTGGCAGCCACCTACTGTGACCGAAGGGACCAGGAGATGCTGATGAAAGAGCTTGTCTTTGCCAGATCCGCCCAGTGGCATGACTATGGCTTTGATATCTATCATAAGGACGGCGGCAAGGATGTAGGCATCCTGAAGACCTGTGAACGGTTTGGCATGTCTCCTGAGGAAACGCTTGCCTTCGGGGACAGCGAGAATGATGAGGATATGCTTAAGTTCGCCGGAATCGGCGTGGCCATGGGAAACGCGACCGACGAAGTGAAGGCTGTCTGTGATCTGGTGACAGCGGATATTGACGAAAACGGGATCGAACAGGCCCTGATCAGGCTGGGGCTGATCTAAGAGTGTGAAGCATGGAGAGTTGAGAGTGGAGAGATAAGAGTGAAGCGTGGAGAGTTGAGAGTGGAAAGATAAGAGTGAAGCATGGAGAGTTGAGAGTGAAGAGATAAGAGTGGAGTGTGGAGAGTTGAGAGTGGAGTTACATAATTGAATCTTTTCGCTTTGGCGCAGAAAAGCATCTGAATACTACGTTGACTGGGCGCGGATTCTCCGATACATTTGAAATAACAGAACCTTATCCATCTTTTTCATTGTTTTGAACTGTTTGCAACGAAGGAGGGTTTATGAAATACGGTATTTACTATCCCTACTGGCTGACGGAATGGGATCCGGACTGCATCCCGTTTGTGGAGAGGGTGAAACGGCTGGGGTTTGACATCCTGGAGATTCCCGCACAGCAGATCCTGGAGCTGG
>JAGCAV010000464.1 GCA_017652545.1 Lachnospiraceae bacterium | reverse complement strand
GAGCTGGCAGCCAGGCGGATCGTCATGAAAAACGAATACGGCACCATCGAGAAAGAATACCACAAGGTTTTTATGCCGGGGATGCCGGCGGTGAAGGGAGCTGCGGAAAATGACAATCACGAGGAGTGACAGGCTGGTCCGGGCTGAGCAGAGGCTGCAGCATGAGATCGAGCTGGCCGCGGAGGCCGTGGAGAGGCTCGCGGGGATTACGGATCCGCACGTGCAGGCGATCCTGACGGACTATTTGCTGATGGTTAATCACATACGGACGGAGATCTACATGATCCACGCGGAGATGGACCGGGGAAAGGGGGCGGCGGAGGATGATCTGCAAGGGGTGTGTGTTTTATCATCCGAGAAGGACGCGTAAACCGTGCACCGTGCTGCCGCACGTGGACTGCGAAAAAATGACGCGGTGCGACATGCGGTGGCAGGCTACGGAGAGCATGCTGGCCATGAGGACGCGCAGCGAGGAGGAGCTGCGGCCGTGGCAGATCGAGATCATGCAGACGCCGGTCGAGGCGCGGAGGAATGAAATATGACGGAACTTGTGATGGTACCAACAGAGCAGCTGGAGCATCATCCTGACAACCCGAGAAAAGACCTCGGGGATCTGCGGGATCTGATGGAAAGCATAAAAGCCCAGGGCATCCTGCAGAACCTGACGATTATGCCGAAAGCGAAGACAGGGAAGAAAAAATACTGGGTGGTCATCGGAAACCGCAGGTTTGAGGCGGCGAAGACGGCCGGGATCAAAGAGCTGCCGTGCAGGATCGTCGAGATGGACGAAAAGGAAGCCATGAAGACGATGATGAGCGAGAACATGCAGCGGTCGGATCTGACGGTGCTGGATCAGGTGCAGGGCATCGTGAAGATGCAGCAGCTGGGCATGAGCCTGCCGGAGATTAGCCGGGGCACCGGGCTGAGCGAAACAACGGTCCGGAGGCGGTCAGCCATCGGAGCGCTGCCGAAGAAGGAACTGGAGACGGCGTGCGACAAGGGAGCCACGCTGCTGGATCTGCTCGAGATTACGAAGCTCGAGGACGAGGAAGCGCAGAAAAAGGTGCTGGAGAGCATCGGGACAAACAACTTTCAGTATTCAATCGCGAACGCGGTGAGGAGCCAGAGCATGAAGAAATGGCGGGATGAATTCCTGCCAAAGCTCCAGGCAGTTTATCCGAAGGCACGGAAGTGTAAGGATCAGGACCGATGGAGCGACACATGGGAGACGGTACATGCCTGGCGTTTCGATGATCGGAACGATCCGGATCCTATTCCGGAACCGGAGGAAGGCATCAAGTACGGAATCGCCGCGGATGATATCCCGTGGAACATTTCCCTGCTGAAGATCGACGAAGACGCCAAGAAGCGCAAAGCAGAGGAGAAGGACAACCGGGACTGGATGAAGCAGCTGAAGGAAGAGGCCACCAAGCTGAACAAGGAGGCCGCGGAGCTGCGGTACAGCTGGATCCGTAAATTCATATTCCGGAGCGCGAAGGAACGCGCAGAATTCTGGGAGCTGGCGGAGGAATTCCTTTGGCGGAACAAGGCTTTTTCGGGAGGATACGGATCCTCGAGCATGAGCGGCCAGCTGGTCCGGGAGATCATGGCGATCCCGCTGGAGGGATACGCCGAACGCCAGGAGCGAAAGGCTGAAACGTTTGAAATTGAATGCGAACGCCGAGGGGCGAACATGGATGCGGTGCTGCTGGCGTGGGCCGTAAGCGGAGGCGTCTGCGGAGGCGCTTCCTACAGCGTGGCCAATTACGTGAGCGATTACAACGGAGCCCACGTGGAGAGCGAAGAGCTCGACAAGGTGTATGAATTCCTGACCAGGCTGGGATACCAGATGAGCGATTTCGAGAAGAGCCTGCAAAAGGGGACGCATCCTTTTATCAAAAACCCGAAGAAGTATTTTAAAGACCAGGGGAAATAACCGGAACCGGATTAAGGTCCGCCGGAGAGCGGCCATCCGGGATTGCGAAAGGGTCGGTGAAGTGAAATGACGGGGAGCGGCAAGCTGAGATACGTGCCGCTGGAAGGGTACAGGCACGTTTGCCCGGAATGCGGGAAAGTATTTTGGGGGATGGCATCCTGGGCGTATAAAGCAGGCTACAAGAACAGCCCGATCTACTTATGCAGCTGGAAGTGCCTGCAGAAGATACGGCAGGAAAAGAAGAAAGTAAAGGAGCTTCGGGAGGCGATCCGGCAGAATGGAGGGAAGTGAGGTGGGAACATGCCGGTTATGTGGGGCAGAGATCGCATTCATCAAATGTCCGAATAATCATTTTGTGGCGGTAGAGCCGGAGCCGATCTGGGTGCAGTGGGACAGGACTGGGGGAAAGTATCTGATGGATAACGGATGCTATATCACAGGCATAGAGGTCGGAGACGCTGCGGAGGGGCCGAACATCAGGCAAGCGTGGATTAAACACGCGAGGGTTTGCCAGGGAAGGAAACGCAGATAAGTATCTTCTATTATATGTCACCCCGGAACGGATCCGGAAGCGCGGCCCGGTGCTCCGCTTAATCAGGCTCGTATGATGTTTATTAAATCAAACGTATCGGGATCCGGAGATGGAGAAATCAAAACGAGGAGGATGAAAAGCCTTCCAGCGGATGATTAAGGATGTGCCAAATCTACTCCCAGAGGTTCGACTCCTCTGCCCGGTTTTCAAAAATAATCATCATTACGAAATGGAGGGGGTCACGGGGGAAACAGCAGACAAGGCCAACAGCGCATGCGAGGAGCTGCGGGTCTGCTGGTGCCACCGTGTGGATAGCCGCCGGAGGCAGAAGGAGGGGCCGGGATGAGCTGGGAATACGCTGACCTGTTTGACGTCAGGATCGGAGAGCCAGAGCAGCTGACACTATGGACAGCAGCGGCTCCGACGGTGACGGTCGGCAGGATGGGGTACAGGACGCGGACGATAAAGGCCGGGCCGAGGTTAGAAATTGATATCTACCCGATCTGGGGGAGAGAGGACGCCGGACGGGCGAGGAGAGCTAAAAAGCAGAACGCGACACCGGAGAGGATACAGCGAGCAAACGAAGAACGGAACCGACATCTGCTGGTTTTACTTGCGGATGCAAACTTCACAGCGGAGGATCAGCACGTGACGCTGACATATTCCGGTTCTGATCCGAGCTACGACAATACGCTGAAGTTCGTAAGGAACTTCCTGAGCCGGGTCAAGAGAGCAAGATCACGGAAGGGGCTTCCGCCGCTGAAATACATCTACAGTGTGGAGGACAATGAAGACGGGAAGCCGGTAAAGCGGCATGTGCACATGCTGATGAGCGGAGGACTGACAAGAGAGGAGATTGAGGCGCTATGGGGGAAGGGCTTTGCAAACGTGGACAGGCTCCAGCCGACGGAGCGAGGGCTTGAGGCGATCGCGATGTATATTACAAAACAACAGCGGAACAGACATCGGTGGTGTGCATCGAAGAATCTGAAGAGACCAGGGGATCCGGGGTTTAAGGTTAGGGTCAGCAATACAAAGGTGAGCAACAGCCGGGTGAAGCGGATCGCGGCATCGGTAGAGAACAATGCGAAAGAGGTGCTGCAGAAACTGTATCCGGATTATCAATTTGTAGACTGCAGGGCATATGGAAGCGACATACTGCCAGGTGTGTACATAAAGGCACTGATGCGGAAGCACGAGAGGAGGCGGATCACGTGAGACAGATCGAGATCATCCAGGATTATCGCTGGTTGCTGATGGAGGCCATGAGCATCAAACATCAGGCTGACGCGGTGGCCATCATAGGACGTCCGGCAGGAGTGGGAGGGCAGGCGCTGAGTATGGCTCCGGGGGCGACTAACGACAGGACAGCAGCTGCGATCCAGGCGTTTGATGGGTACATGCAGAAACTCGAGCAAAGACGAGAGGAGCTGATGCAGATCTGTGCTCAGTTCGAGAAGATCGTGGAATCAATACAAGATCCAAGGGACAGGTGCATCATCAGGTTGTACTACGGAGCGGGAAAGACAGAGGAGCAGGTTGCTGAGGTCATGCACATGGATCAGAGCACTGTCAACAGATACCGCGCTCGAATTTTGAGTTATTTTGCATAAAATAACCTTGAAAGCATAAAAGATTCGTGAAATTATGGCAATATGGAAAACAAGGACAGAGATCAGGCGGTAGAGCCATTCTACGTATCGTGGAGATGGCGGAGGTGCCGTAGTGCCTATGCGAATTCAAAGGGGAATCTTTGCGAACGATGTCTGGCAAGAGGAATCATTGAGCCGGGAAGTAAGGAGAGACCGCTTGAAGTACATCACAAGATACCATTGACAGTTGAAAACGTGAACGATCCGGAGATTAGCCTGAACTGGAACAATCTGGAATTGCTCTGTAAAACATGTCATGAACAAGAACGCAAGCGAAAGCCGCAGAGATGGACCATAGGCCCGGGCGGGAGAGTGACGATATAGCCCCCCTGGAAGAAGTCGATCGTCGAACGGGCCGCAGG
>JAGCAV010000463.1 GCA_017652545.1 Lachnospiraceae bacterium | reverse complement strand
ATCATGAGACAAAGATCCTGACGCACCCGGACCAGGCGCAGAAGGAATCCTGGATCGCGCTGCTTGATATCACAAGGCGGGTGCTGGAGACGTCCATTGACCTGCTGGGGTTTGATGCACCGGAGCGGATGTAGAGTGTTGAATAAGGGAAACTGGACCATACGCATATGGAGAATCCTGGCGCCGCTGCTTTGGTACTTTGCGGCACTTACGGCCGGCAGCGCGCTTCTTCCGCAGGCGGATGCATCCCTGCAGGTACTGGTAAGCGCGCTGATCTGCCTGCCGCTGCTGATCTTCTGGTATGTCAGGGATCACCGGCGTGCACAGGACCTGGATGGGATGGGGGCAGAGGATGCCGGAAATACAGGGCGAAAAGGCCCGAAAGGCCCGGCGCTGCATCGATGGGCGGCATATGGGGTTCTCTGCCTGATTGCCGGAGCTGCATTATCCGCGCTCTCGGCTTTTCTGATGCGCAGACTCGGGATCTATGAGCGGTTTTCCAACGAGACCCAGATCTCGTACCAGACTTCGGCGGCCGTCTGGATGATCCTGGGGCCCGGTCTGTTCGGGCCTGTCTGTGAGGAACTGGTGTACAGGGGACTTGCCTATCAGCGGCTGTGCCGGGAGATTCCGGCAGCGGCTGCAGCGGTGGCATCCTCACTGGTCTTTGCGGCCGGCCATGGAAACATGATTCAGTTTCTGTACGCGTTTCCCATGGGACTGCTGCTC
Source organism: Lachnospiraceae bacterium (assembly GCA_017652545.1). The sequence goes on along the minus strand of JAGCAV010000463.1, from coordinate 3,275 downwards.
TGCGCTGTGAGCGGAAAAAAGCGAGGCGGACAGAACGTTTTCCTTCCGGTCATGATGCATCTTGGCGCAAATCTGTTCTCTGTTGCGGCGACGCTGCTGAGGGTGAAGGGAATGTAGGCGTTTGCAAAGATCCCGCCGGCCGGCTAACGCCCGAAGGGATCGCGCCTCATGGCGATGACCATGGTGGTGAAGCAGGCCAGGCCGCCGATCACGTTGGAGACGGGTTCCGCGAGGAAGACACCGTCGGTACCGAAACCGAAGACATAGGGAAGAAGATAGGTAAGCGGGATCACAAGAACCGCTTTGCGAAGCAGGCTGAAGAAGATCGCCTGCTTTTTTTTGCCCAGCGCTTTAAAGACCGTCTGACCGCTGTACTGGAACGACTGGAAGATAAAGGCGGAGAAATACAGGCGCATGGCCCGGATCGTGGGGCCGAGCAGCGCGGGATCGGAACTGAAGATTCCGAAAAAGATCTGGGGCCGGATCAGAATAAGCAGCCATACGATGAACGTAAAGGGAAAACAGATGGTCATCATCACCCGGATCGCCTTGAAGACATGTTCCCGTTTTCCGGCACCGTAGTTGAAGCTGATCACCGGGGACGCGCCTTCTGTGACGGCCAGCGCCGGTACGTCAAGGATCGAGCGGATCGAAGAGATAATGGTCATGACGGACACATACAGGGCACCGCCTGTGTGCATCAGAACCTGGTTGCAGGAGATCTGTACCAGGGAATTGGTGATCTGCATGATGAAAGGAGCGGTTCCCAGGCTGATGATATCGCCGGCGTAGGGAAGAAAGCCAGAAAAATGGCCGGCTTTTCCGGGAACATCGTCCTTCGGGAAGAGGAACCGGTGAACCGGGAAGGAAACCGGATGCTCGTTTCTGTCACTGAAAAGAAAGCGCAGGACAAACAGCAGGGACAGGACCTGGGAGAGGACCGTCGCGATCGCCGCGCCGGGAATTCCCAGATTCAGGACAAAGATGAAAAGCGGATCCAGCAGCATATTGGCAACGGCACCGATGGCGACAGTGAGCATGCCGGTCGTGGCATATCCCTGGGCATTGATATAGGTGTTCATGCCTGTGCTGATCATCAGGGGGAAGGTCCCGAGGATATAGATCCGAAGATAGGACAGGGAGGCGGGCAGCACCTGGTCTGTAGCCCCGAACAGCCGAAGCAGCGGAACGCTCAGGAGAAGACCGGCCGCTGTGATGATAACGGAGGTTATGACCAGCAGGCGGAAAGCCGTGTTCATGATCTGTCCGGCAGTTTTCTTCTCACCCCGGCCCAGTTCCATGGCAAAAAGCGGCGCACCCCCCATACCGTACATGTTGGTAAAGGCGGCCACGATCATGATGACCGGAAAGCACAGGCCGACTGCGCCAAGCGCAGCCGTACCCGTTCCGGGGATCCTGCCGATATAGATTCTGTCCACGATGCTGTAGAGCAGGCTCAGCACCTGCGCGACCAGCATGGGAAGGGATGTCATGATGATGTCCTGGGTGATGCGCCCGTTGCTGAAATCAACCTTACGCAATGTCTGATGCCCTCTTGTTCATGCCGCCAAAAAACGGTTTCTGCTGAATGATCGTTCCTGATCATGGTATGAGAATTTCATGATTTTTTCAAGTCTGTCCGGAAATGATTTCCTGCTCCGTAAACATGGGTTTTCATACCGCCCGGACTGTGTTATTTTAAAGAGGACAGGTTTTGATGCGCTGTGAAAGGTACAGTGATATGCAGCAGAAGAACAGCTTTGAGCGGATCTATGAGGTTGTCAGGCGGATCCCCAGAGGATCTGTGGCAACGTACGGCCAGGTGGCTGCGCTGGCGGGAAACCGGCGCTGGTCCAGAGTGGTCGGGTATGCCCTGCATGTCAACCCCGACCCGGAAGGGATCCCGTGCTACAGGGTGGTCAACCGGCTGGGGGAAGTATCTTCTGCATTTGCTTTCGGAGGAGAGAACAGACAGATTGCGCTGCTCGAGGCGGATGGGATCCCCTGTCCCGGCGGGAGGGTGGATCTGTCCCGGTATCAGTGGATACCGGAAGCAGATGCCGCCAGATCAGCGTATGATCTGGAGCAGCTGTTCATTTGAGAGGTTGTTTGGGGGATGAATGAAGTAAAGCGCTTTGTGCGCAGGAATGCCGCCGCAGTTGTGCTGGTGGCGGGATGTGTGATCTTTGGTGTTGCCGCGAAGGGTTTTTTGTCGCTCAGATCGTTCAGCAGTCTGCTGTCTCAGCTGAGCATACAGGCGCTGCTGGCAACCGGCATGCTGTTTGCCATGCTGGTTGGAGGCATGGATCTTTCCGTGGCGGCGACAGGCGCGCTGGCAGGAATCCTGGCAGCTTATTCACAGAACTGGCTGGACATGCGGATGGGTAACGTGCCGGCAGTGCTGTCTGTCCTGAGCGCGGTCATGGTGGCTGTGGTGACCGGTATTGCGGTCGGATCCGGAATCGGGACGCTGATCGTGAGAACGAATATTCCCGCCCTTGTCTGTACCCTGGTCCTCATGTACGGGATCAGGGGCCTGGCCTATGCTGTCGCTGGCGGCCAGCCGGTCGTGGTTGCCTCAAAGAGTTTCTCCGCGCTGGGAGCGGCAAACCTGGTGCGCTTCGGAAAAATGACGGCCGGTCTGATCCCGGTCAGCCTGATTCTCGCCGTCATACTGATCATCGCTGCCCGGCAGTTCCTTACCGGGACCGAGTCCGGCCGGAAGATCTGTATGGTCGGAAGAAGCCGGCAGGCAGCCGAAAAAGCCGGTGTCAACACAGGCAAGGTGATTCTGGCCGGCTATATGATCTGCTCAGTCATGGCTTCCCTGGCAGGTGTGATCAACACTTCCAGATTTCAGAACGGACTTCCCGGCTTCATGGACGGGTATGAACTGTACGCCCTCTGTGCTGTCATGCTCGGCGGCGTGTCTCTGCGGGGAGGAAAAGGGAGCGTCGGAAAGGTCTGCCTGGGAGCGGCAGCGGTCGCGGTCCTGAAAAACGGTATGGATCTGGTGCTGTTTCCTTCTTACTGGCAGAAGATCATTATGTGTGCACTGACCCTGGGTGCCGTTGTGATCAACCTGAGGGCAGAGGAAGAGAACGTCTATGAGTGACAAGATGAATGATAAGAAGCATAAATTCATAAAGAACGATCAGTATTTCACGATCAGTGTCTACGTGTTTCTGACAACGCTTGCCTGTGCTGTCGCCATCCGGGCGATCTTCTATTTTTCAGCTACAAGAGCTTTTTTTGCCGGCCTTTTCCGGGCAATT
>JAGCAV010000462.1 GCA_017652545.1 Lachnospiraceae bacterium | reverse complement strand
GAACTGCCCTCATAGCTTTCGACGCTTTCCTCCGCGGAGAATGATCCAGCTGCCGGAGCAACAGGCTCCAGCGTCCTGAAATTCTCCTCGGCACCGGATGCGGCCTCCTCACGGGTCCCGTCCACAGGAACAGCGCCGCCCAGCACCATGACCACGCTCACCTCTTCCGAGGGCACATATGCCACACTGCCGCCGCCGGCCCGGACCGTCATCCAGTCCCCGTCCTTGTTGACCAGCTTGAAGGTATCCCCGTCTCCCGCCGTGTCCACGATCCTGGAATCACCGCTCATGCCGGAGAATACATTGACATCGTTCCATGAGGCTTTTACGCCGTAGGTTCCGTAATGCTCCGCCAGGCCCTTGGCCTCCGGACCATATACCAGGTAATCGTTCTTAACATAGCCGTTGATATCTCCTGACTGGATCTCGGTCCATTCCGCGTCCTTATAAAGAACACGCACAGCGCCTCCTCTGTAAAGATATCCGGCGACCTCTGCATTTTCGCTCTGCGCGGAGCGGATGTTCACACCGGTCTGCACCGTATCATCATTCACCATGGCGATATTCGCCCAGGCTTCATCGTTGCAGCCGGTCATATCAATGCTGATGGCACTCCCCGCCATCGCATATACCCCTGACATCGCGCTGACACTCAGAGCAGCGGCTATCAGAATTGCCGCTTTTTTTCTCATTCTCATCGCAATAACCTCCCTTACCGCCGCCGGACCTTCTGTATCCGCCGGCTCCACAAATTTTAACATTTCTGTGTTTTAATTATTACAAAAATGTTAAAAGTTATTTCGAGGTTATTGTAATTCAAAGAAATAATATTGTCAACATTTTATTTTGTTTGTAACAAACAGTGAATTGAAAAGGGGTTGAAGGAGATGAAAAGTACATGAATCGGAGGGGATGGCTCTTATGGCTTTGTAATAAGAAGATCAGTTTATTTGAATAACCGCCAAATTCTGAACTTGTTTACAGCGATTATATCTGATACTGTTACCATAAGTACTTCGTAAAGGCAGATACGCCGGACGTTCCTGATGTAATAACAAGAAGGACGCCGCTGTCTGCCGGCATCTGATCCTGATCAGGAAAGGCATTGTTTTGTATCCGCTCCGGCATCATCACACGCAACAGCATACGACATCACGGGATATGACCGAGGGCCCGATTCTCCGGCACCTGATCGCATTCTCTCTCCCGCTTCTGCTCGGCAACATCTTCCAGATGCTCTACAATACAGTCGACTCGATCGTTGTCGGCAATTTTGTCGGCAAAGAGGCGCTGGCCGCGGTCGGCTCCACAACCATGATCGTGAATATCATGATCTTCTTTTTCAACGGCTTTGCCATCGGCGGCGGCGTTGTGATCGGCCATTATTTCGGGGCCAAGAGACTTGATCTGCTTCATAAGGCAGTTGAAACGACGATCGCCGTCACGATCCTGATCGGTATCTTCTTTACCTTTGCCGGGATAGCCGGCGTACCCGCCATGCTCAGGTTCATGGCGACCCCGGATGATGTGTTCCCGCAGGCAAAGCTGTACCTGCAGATCTATTTCGCCGGAAGCCTCGGGCTTCTGATCTACAATATGGGCAGCGGCATCCTGCGGGCTGTCGGCGATACGGCAAGGCCGCTGTATTTCCTGATCTTCACAAGCCTGCTGAACACCGCCCTCGATCTGCTGTTCGTCATCGTCTTCAAAGCCGGAATCGCCGGAGCGGCATGGGCGACCATCCTGTCCCAGTTCCTGTCTGCGATCTTTGTCCTGCTCCTTCTTTCCAAAACGGACGACATCTATAAACTCATCTGGAAGGACCTGTGCATAGACCGGGCGATTCTGAGAAAGATCATGGAGATCGGTCTTCCCGCCGGTCTTCAGTCCATGATCACTTCCGTTTCCAATGTGTTCGTGCAGTCGTACATCAACGGGTTCGGCTCCGCGTGTATGGCAGGCTGGGCCTGCTACAACAAGCTTGACTCCTTCATCTTCCTTCCGATGGGAAGTCTCAATCAGGCTGCAACGACCTTTGTCAGCCAGAATGTCGGCGCAAAAAAAGAAGACCGGGTGAACAAGGGTACCATCCGTTCCCTGCAGGCAGCCGTGGTCGTAACAACGGTCATTGCCATCCTGCTGGTGATTTGGGCGCCCCAGGCAACCGGTCTGTTCTCAGGAGACAGTTCTGTTATCTATTATGGTGCTCTGTTCCTTCGGATGAACACCCTGTTTCTGATCTTTAACGCCATCAACCACGTTCTGGCCGGCGCGCTGCGCGGGCGCGGCGATTCGACCGGGCCGATGGTCTGTATGCTCGCCTGCTTTGTGGCTCTGCGGCAGATCTATCTCTTCATCGGATCACGCATCGCGTACAATCCCTATGTCGTCGGGTTCGGATACCCGGTCGGCTGGATCGCATGCTGCATATGCGAGGTGATCTACTTCAGCGTAAAGTGGAACAGAAAGCCTCAGAAATAACTCTCAACTCTCCACACTCCACACTCGTTTACTCGTCTTTCATCAGCAGTTCCTGCATGAGGTAGACATACACATCATCACTCTTCGCCTTCCAGCGGTCGGCCATCGTCCGGGCCTGTGCCTTCTCCGGCACGGTCAGCCTCAGGTCGATCACATCCTTTTCATATTCCCGGATCCGGCACCTGACCTCATACTCGCCGGACGCGAGCCGGCTGAAGTCGGACTGCACAGCTGTCTCGTTGCGAAGGCGGACCCTGTTTTCCTTCAGATACCGGATGATGTCCTCCCTGAGTTCGGGAGAGATCCTGTTTCCGAAATATCCCACCGTCTCCTCACCTTCCGGCGTGATCGTATAGAAGGTGCTGTTCCGGATCGTTTCCGTGTGGACCAGGCCCGCGTCCTCCAGTTCTCCCAGGGAGGTCACCAGCGTAAAGTAATCCGTATACCCCTTTCCGAGCACAAAATCCGAAATCTGGGACAGGGTCATGGAAAATTCGATCCTGCGGAGCATGTACAGTACGATCAGTTTGTAAAGTGTTAATGATGGTGTCATAATCATCCTCTTCTCTGTCTGGCTGCTTCATACATCAGAATCCCGGATGCCATTGCCGCATTCAGGGACTCCACCTGTCCGAGCATGGGAAT
>JAGCAV010000461.1 GCA_017652545.1 Lachnospiraceae bacterium | reverse complement strand
TCAAACCACCCAGCCGCCCGACGATCTCCAAGTATTACGACATGGATGTCGTACCGGAGGATCCCGCTGTAAATCTCTCCAAGGATAAAGCGTTTGACGTTTCCCCGTTCCGGGAAGATATCATCGCGATCCTGGAGGCAAACAGCCGGAAGGACTACTGTATCTCTTCTGTCTATGATGTTCTCGAGGAGAAGTTCATAGAGAACGGAGATCTTGAGAGCCTTCCCGGCAATGAGCAGACATTGCGCAACTATGTGCATTACCTGGAGGACTCTGGCCAGATCGATACCGGTGAAGACCACCGGCGCGTTTATGACCATGTCTTCGACACGCCGCCGGGCGAACAGATGCTCATCGACTTCGGCGAAGTAACGCTCAGCAGGAAGAGCTCGATCCACTTCATCTGTCTTCTGCTGCGGTATTCGCGTCTCCTGTGCGTTTACGCTCAGGACCACAAGTATAATGCCACAGATGCCTGTCAGGCGATCTACAGGAGCTTCTGTAAACTTAGCGGAAGGCCATCTGTCCTCGTGATCGACCAGGACGCTGTCTTTGTCGATACGGAGACCTACGGGGAAGTCATCAAAACAAGAGTCTTTGAAGACTTCTGTACCGAACAGGATCTGAAACTCTGGGTCTGTAACAAGGCGGATCCGGAAAGCAAAGGCCCGATCGAGAACAGCGTCGGCTTCGTGAAGAAGAACTTCTTCAGTGCCAGAGCCATCACCTGTATCGATGATGTATGGCGCTCCCTTCCGGGATGGCTTAACCGGAAGAACAAGCGTATCCACCGGACGACCCTGCACATCCCGATCGCCGTGTTCCGGGATATTGAACAGAAGGCATTAAAGCCGATGCTGCCTTCCGTTTATGAAACATCACCGAACAGCTTCGTCAGTCAGGAGCTTCACGGCATGCCGTATGTACTTTATAAATCATGCCGTTATTCCGTACCGCGTGAATACGCGTACAGCACCTTGAAATACAAGATCACGACCGGAAAGATCAGCATCTACGATGAGGACCTGCGCTTCATCTGTGCGCATCTGCTCAGTGAGCGGAAGGGAAGCTATAATCAGCTGCCCGAACACAGGAAGGGTGATTCCGGTGACTGGATCGACATCATGGAGCGTCTGCGCGGCCAGTGGAACTGCTACGATTTCCAGCACTTCATCAACGGCGTCAAAAAAGAGAACCCGCGGCACATCGCAAAACAGCTTGGCGCGATCGAACAGTTCCTGAATGCGGAGAACCCGGATAAATCCCTTGTGGCAGAGGTAATGAAGATCTGCTGCAGGAACTTCCGGTATCAGTTCTCCCAGTTCAAGGTCGTGTATGAATACACCAAAGCGGGCAGAAGTCTTTCCGGCACGGCGGGAGCCGATGCGGCCATGAAAGCGGATCCCGTTGATTACCGGCAGCTGAGCGTCTATGACAAGGCTTTCGCCGACCGTGTGGCACGTACCAGTCAGGAGGTGATCGCATGAACCGGGAGATCCTTAAAAGCATGGAGACAGAACGGATCCCTGTGGAACGTCTGATCTCCCTGCTGCAGACCTTTGCATTAAAGCATGCGGCCAGAGCCCTGCCTGACCTTCTGGAAACCGCAGATACACAGAACGCAACCAGCCGGCAGTTCCTGCTCTCCGTGCTCGAAACGGAAGTGAAGGGCCGGAATGAACGGCGCAGGAAACGGAATTATTCTGCGGCGCACTTCCCGCCAAACATCAGGCCTCTTGAGGAGTTCGATCCTCTTGAACTGACTTCCGGCATAACGCAGGCCCAGCTTGACAGGCTAAAGGAACTATCCTGGCTGGACAATGGCGGGAACCTTGTTTTTGCGGGACCCCCGGGGCTTGGAAAGACCATGGTGGCAGTCGGGCTTGGCCTTCATGCGATCAACAACGGCTATACCGTCTGCTTCGAGAAGATGGTAAACCTTGTGAGGATCCTGGACACGGTGGAGACAGAGCGCTCTGCCGGGTTCCGGCTGAAGAACCTGAAGAAGGCCCATCTACTCATCATCGATGAGATCGGGTACACCCCGATCACCCGCAGCCAGGCGAACCGGTTCTTCACGTTCATCAGTGATACCTACGAGACCTCATCCATCATCTTCACCACCAATAAGGAGATCATGGACTGGGCTGAAATGATGGGCGATCCTGTTCTGACGACAGCCATGCTGGACCGGATCCTCCACCATGCGAACTGCTACTCTTTCCGTGGAGAGTCTTACCGGATCAAACATCCGGATATATTCAATTGACAAGGTACCTGCCGGCTCCGCCGGCTACCTGACGGGGATGTAAAAAACTCCTTACCAGGCAATGTAAAAAACTGCTTACCATACAATGTAAAAAACTCGTTACTGAACAGTGTCAAAAACTGCTTACCGGATGATGTAAAAAACTTATTACCTAACGATGTAAAAAAGTGCTTGACGTTTGCAACCGAAGCTTCTTCCCAGTCATCTTCCTGAAAACAGCCGCATGCTGACCTTCCTCTGCCGCCAGTTTACGGAAAGTCTCTGCATCTTTGGGATCCTTTACCGTCTTTGAAAGTGCACGGTACATGGCGACACCGTCCAGTTCTCCCTGCTGTGCTTTCAGAAGAGTTTTCATTTCCTTTTTTGTGATTTCCGGCATAACTGCTCACCTCCGTCACAACTGATCGTACTTATCCGCTTTTCCTTTCACCTTTTCTACCGGGTATTTGGCTTCATTTTTTGTCATCTTCATATTCACGATTTCGTCCACATCCAGTCCCAATACATCCAGCATGTTCTGGCAGTAAACGATCACATCTGCCAGCTCTTCCTTCACATGCTCCAGATCGGCGTCATCAGACCACTGGTAACATTCCAGCAATTCGCTTGCCTCAATTGAAATGGATTTTGCAAGATTTGATGGCGTATGAAACTGTTCCCAGTCGCGGTCAGATGTGAATCGTCTTATTCTTTCTATCGTTTCCTGCTTCATCTTGTCTACTCCACTTCAGGATAGGCACCATCATTGAGGTAAGT
>JAGCAV010000460.1 GCA_017652545.1 Lachnospiraceae bacterium | reverse complement strand
GCCGTCAGGATATGATGATAGACCTCCGCCATCTCCTCGATGTAACAGGCTTTCAGATAGGCATTGTCTATGCTCTTGTCATCTGCGGCGACCGCTCCGTGGGCGCGCATGAGGATGCTGTCGGCGTACTTCATGGTGGCTGCCACATTCTCAGCCAGCGCAGGTGTTGCGGTCCTGCCGTATGGCGCGACCGGAATGTACTGATCCCGGTTGCCAAGAAGCATGACTTCGTTGACAAAGGGCGGTATCGGTTTTCCCAGCGTCGCGAAGACCGTGGCGTACTTTGAATGGGTGTGGACCACGCTGATCAGGTCCGGACGGGCTTTATAGATCGCGATATGCATGAGGACTTCGCTGCTCGGGCGAAGTCCCGTTTTGTTTTCAACAACATGCGCGTTCAGATCGATCACGATCATGTCATCCGGAGTGAGCTCCTCCCGGTCGACACCGGAAGGGGTGATGACCAGAAAGCCTGTCTCTCTGTCAAGAATCGAAAAATTCCCGGCCCTGTGTTTGCAGAGCCCTTCTCTCTGTGCCTGACGTCCAATCCTGATGACGTCGTTTTTGATCTGTTCAAGCATCGTGATTCTCCTTCCCTTTTTCAAAAATAATAAAGCCGGGCAGCAAAAAAAGCAATGAAAAACAGGTATGAGATGAACCGCGAAAAGGGATGACCCGGGAACATGGGCCCGGGAATATAAACATAAAAAAGAAGACAGGGACTGTTCCCTGTCTTCTTCTGAGAGGGGGCTTATTTATCTTTTCCTGCGATTGCGGAGAAGATGAAACCACCGATGGTGCATGCGATCAGGACAGCTGCGGAGATCCCCAGGCCTGCCTTGTGTGAGGCGATCATGATCGGCGGGAATGCGATCAGGAGCGGCATGTCAACGATCAATGTACTGAAAATGTTGCCAAGTGCGAAGTTCGCTGCAGCGCCTGTCTTTCCTTCCGGGTCAGCAACACGGACAAGCAGGAAACCTGTGGCGACAACGCCGGTTGCCATACCGAAGGTTGCCAGTGAGTTCTCGACCCAGTGTTCTTTGTGCCAGAGCCTGCCAAGGATCAGGACATAGAGTGTGGTCACGATGATCATCACGATGTTCAGGATGATCATTTCCTTGCCGAAGGATACGATGATGTCCAGGTTTGTGGTGGCTACAGAAGAAGCAATCAGGAACTCGAGGGCGGAGCCGGAGATGCTGTTCAGGGATTCCGGTTCAATGTATTTCTGTACAGCGGGACGCCTGGTGATGAAGCCGGCGATCAGGCTGACGATGAGCGCTGTCATCAGAATGTTGGCCTGCGCGAAGAACGGGATCTTCTGGATCTGTCCAAGCAGAAGGTACGCAAAGAACATGATGGCGAAGATGATAGCCATATGGAATGCGATCGGGTTCATGACATCGTTGGTGGTCACGTTTTTGACGATGCCTCTTCTCTTGTCGACAGGTACAAAGCCCTTCGCGTCATCCCTTGAAATGTTATTGATGCCGGCCATGCTGGAGATAAGGCCTTTCCTGGCCGCAATGTTGATGATGACGATACCGAAAATGACACCGAAGAGCATACCGATCGTCGCGAAGGTATTGCCAAGTGAGATCAGGTTGTTCGCATCCAGAACGTCTTCTGTTTCAAGAACAGGCGCAACGGCTGCGGCCATTCCGTGTCCGCCGCACCATCCGGTAAAGGGAAGCATGCCCATTCCGAAGGGAACATTGGGATTGCTCTTCATCAGAAGAATAATAACAGCCAGACCGACAAATACCTGAAGACTGTAGATACCGCTGTTCAGGAAGAAAACCGTCGTGGAATGCTTTGCCATGTTTTTGGAAAGCTTTGTTCCGAGGAACTGCGTTGTGAACACGATCGCCAGGAAGACCGTGGCAAGTGATCCGATGTTCGGAGTCAGATCAATACTGAACGGGCAGAACCTTCCGAGCACCTGTTTGCTGAGCAGCAGTCCGACAAGACCGCCGAGAACGGATGCAGGGATGAAAAGCTTCTGGAACAACCTGATTTTGGATCTCAGGAAATAACCGATCAGAAGCAGGATACCTGTCCATGCAAAATCCTGAATTAATTCAACTGGCATACCAAATAACCTCCATTTCTCCACTTACTTATTTTTCTCAGAGTGTGTGCGCTGCCAGAAAACCTGCGATCAGTTCTTTGACAGGAAGCTGAAATACGGGACTGTCTGCATGATCACAATCCCTGATCAGGTAGAGCTCGCTTTCGATTCCCTTCTGCTCGAGCGCCTCATAGAGGTGTTCGCTCTGGGTATAGGGGATCAGATTGTCGCTCATGCCATGGGCAATGAATACAGGCGGAGCGGAGCCGGTGATCAGGTCGGTGAGGTCCGGAGCCCCTTTCATAATCGCGTTGATAACGGGCGTTCCGGGAAGTTCACCAAGCGCGACAGGAGGATACAGCAAAACGGCTGCCTTAATGCTAATGGCACATGTTTCTGCGGCGGTTTCATCGCATGTCCGGACCTGGCCCCATGTCAGAGCGGTCAGTCCTGCGAGATAGGCACCGGCCGATTCGCCCATGATGGCACAGCGGGAGAGGTCGATATGGAATTCATCAGCGTGAGCGGCCAGAAAACGGATCGCTTCCGCAATGTCATCCAACTGCTGCGGATAGACCGTATTGGGTGTTGTGCTGTACTCGATGCTTGCGATGACATAGCCTCTTTCTGCAAAGTAGACCAGTTCCGGCATCCAGACATTCACATCCACGTGGGTAAATCCGCCTCCGCAGAGCCAGATGATCAGGGGAAGGCGCTTTTGGGGATCGTAGGACCAGTGCTGTCTTGTACCCATCAGGCTGAGCTTCAGGGGACGCCAGGTCGAACTGCCCCATTCTTTTCTCATGCCGTACGTGATCTGATCGCCCAGACAGATTACATCCTGTTTTCTTGACCCGTCCATTATGTGTTTCATCTGACTGTCTCCTCCTGCTTCTCATCTGTTTCATGAGCATAAGCCGTATCCTGCCGCGGCACTCTGTGAGATGCAGCAGCTAGTAATGTCATAGTAAGTGGAACGATGGGGAATGTAAAACACATTGATTCGATAGAACGATCGGTAAAACCGATCATGACTGGATCCGGAATTCCTGAACGATCTCAAGGATCCTTGTGATGGCTGTCTGCGCGCCGGCAGACAGCTGACGGCCCTTCCTGGTGATGATCCCTTTCGAGAAGACCGGCGCGTTTTCAATCGGGACAACATTGAAGTCGGGATCGTGAGAGGATTCGCCAAAGTCATCGCGGGTCGTCAGGTAGATGCCGCTGTTGCGTTTGGCAAGCATCCGCTGTATCTGAAACGGGGGAATGACCTGCAGTTTCTGCGTTCCCAAACCCTGTTCCCGTGCCAGTTCGTCGAATCCGGAACGAAGCCTGGCTCCTGCCGGGGGAATATAGAGATTTTCCTTCAGCAGAAGTTCCAGCGGAACCGTTTTCCGCTGTGAGAGAGGATTGGTTTTTGCGATGGCAGCGCTGAGGATGCTGCACTGCAGCGGCTGGCAGTGGAATACGGAGGCATCGATCTCTTCAGGGATCAGGAGATAAGCAAATTCAATCTCATCCTTCAGGATCTGTTCCAGCATAAGAGAAGATGTTCCTTCCCGGGGAAGAAGCGCGTACTGCGGATAATCCCTGGCAAAGGTCTCATTGAGCTCGCACAGTATCAGGTCCTCAAACTTTCCGGCCCAGGCGAAGGGAACACCGGCCTGTGCCCGGCTGACAGAAAGAGAGACTTCCTCCCGGGCGGTTTTTGCCATGCTCAGGATGCGATAGACATACTGAATGAATACTTCCCCTGCGGGTGTAAACGTAACCGGTTTTTCACCGCGCCTGATGAAGACTGCCCCCATCTCTTCCTCCAGGCGCATGATCGCCTCGGAAATGGATGACTGGGAGACATACTGCTCTTTGGCTGCCTTGGTAAAGCTTTTCAGCCGGTAAACGGCTTCCAGATATTCCAGCTTGCGCAGATCCATAATCGTTTTTACCTTTCATTGTATGTTTGTGTAAATCCGGGTTTCAGACCGATATGATTGATTATAACAGACTGCAATGCTTTGTTCAGCCGAAAAATCTTGACCCGCAGAGGATATGGATTTTATAATTGTTGTGTAATAAATCATTGAAAATCCACTGAGCGGAGGAACAGACTATGCTGCCGTATTTTTCAAAGGAATCATTGTCATCTCTGGATTTTGGCCTGAAAGGAAAGACAGCCATTATTACCGGCGGAACAGCGGGAATCGGGAATGCGACTGTGTCCTATTTCCTGGGGCAGGGCGCGAATGTCGTGATGAGCGGCCGAAACCCAAAAGTTACTGAAATGGCCAGGGATCTGGGCGGCGACAGGGCTGTCGGCGTTCAGGGAGATATCTGCGACGCGGCGCATCGAGCCGCGCTGATCGCCGCAGGGACAGAGAAGTTCGGCAAGGTCGACATACTGGTCAACTGCGCCGGCATCACACTTCTCGGAAATGCGGAGGATCTGGCGGAAGAGGACTGGAACAAGGTCATCGAAGTCAATCTGACCGCGAATTTCCTGATGGCTCAGGCAGTCGGAAAATACATGATCGACAACAAGATCGAAGGGTGTATTGTCAATGTTGCGTCTCAGGGCGGGATCATAGCCCTGAAGCGGCATGCGGCGTACTGTGCTTCAAAGGGCGGCCTGATTGCTCTGACAAAAGTCCTTGCGCTGGAATGGGGAGAGTACGGGATCCGTGTCAACGCGGTCTCGCCGACGGTCGTTATGACGGCGATGGGCCATAAAGCCTGGGACGGACCTCATGGGGACGCATTGAAGAAAGAGATGCCTTCCGGAAGGTTTGCCGAACCGGAGGAGATCGCTTCTGTGATCGCTTATCTTTGCAGCAGCGGGGCAGCGATGATCACGGGGCACAACCTGGTGATCGACGGCGGGTTTACGATCAAGTAGAAGAAACAGGAGGAGACAGGGCCTGCCCTGTCTCCTTCATTATTCTTTATATTTCCGCCTGTATTATTCTTTATACTTCCGCCTGCAGTTTGTGTAATAGGCGCTCAGCTGCATAAACGTTGTGGAGCTGCGGACGATGTAATGCCTTTCGCCCGAAGGATCTTTCCAGGAGACGGCGATCGCGCTTCCGTCATCCAGACCGGTGAAACAGAGCTGCTGCGTTCCGAAGTCGAGCATGATGGTCTCTTCCGTTTCCGGCACCTGCTTTTTGCTGAAGACGGCCGTGTT
>JAGCAV010000459.1 GCA_017652545.1 Lachnospiraceae bacterium | reverse complement strand
TGTGGCTGTTACCCGGTTTATTCACTGGCTGAAAACGCACGTGGGAAAGGAAGAGATTACGGAACTGTCCGCGGCCGATAAGTTGGAAGAATTCCGCCGTGACGGCGAAGACTATTTGGGACCGAGTTTTGACCCGATCATTGCATACAAAGAGCATGCTGCCATTATGCACTATTCCGCAACGGAAGAGAGCAGCGTTCCCATTCTCGCAGAGGGAATGCTGCTCACAGACAGCGGCGGACAGTACCTGGACGGCACCACGGATATCACCAGGACCATCGTCCTTGGGAAGGTTTCTGAAAAGGAAAAAGAATTCTTTACACGCGTTCTGCGTGGTCATCTGAACCTTGCCTCAGCCCATTTCCTGTACGGCTGCAGCGGCATCAATTTTGACTATCTTGCAAGGGAACCGCTCTGGGAGATCGGTGAGGATTTCAATCACGGAACAGGTCACGGCGTGGGCTTTGTCCTGAATGTTCATGAAGCTCCCAACAGTTTCCATTACAGGTCATATCCGGGGCGCAAGCCGCAGACAGTGATGGAAGAGGGGATGGTCACTTCAAACGAGCCGGGGTATTATCTGCCGGGGCAGTTCGGGATTCGTCATGAGAACCTGGTGATCTGTAAGAAAGCGGAAAAACAGCCCTGCGGACAGTTCATGAGATTTGAGTCGCTGACGCTGGTCCCCTTCGATCTGGACGGCGTCATACCGGAATTGATGAGCGATAAGGAAAGACAGCGGCTTAATGAGTATCACTGCCGCGTCTATGAGACGATCGGTCCGCTTGTCCCGGCTGATGTCAGAGACTGGCTCAGGGAAGCGACCCGGGAAATCTGAAGAATACGTGCAATGAAAAAGGGCCATTCGACTTTCTCGTCATCGAATGGCCCCTTTAATGAATTTCTCTAAGTTTCACTTTATAACCTCTCTTTCTATTAAGTTTTCCCAGAAGTTTGTTCCCTTCATCAACCCAAAGTCTTTTACGCTCTTTCGAATGATCTTAAGGGATAAGGCTGCTTATTTCAATGGTCCGCCCTCCTGTGAAAATATTGATCGGTTACCAGTTGCTTTTCTCTCACGGATCCTTTGTGAGATTTCTCTGGTTTCTTTGTTTGTGACCACATTATAGTATGCGATTGGACCTTTGTCAAGCAGTTTTCTGTAAATTTATCAAATAAATATTTATTCGCAGATATATTGCCGCTATAATCAAAGTTGCGTGGCCTTCTTTGGTTTCTCCAGTCTTTTACCAGATTATATTATTTCTCCATTCCTTAAGAGTTTCTTCCCGGATTTTCGTTTTTATTCATTTTACGGACACAAATTCAACACAATCAACCGGTATGATATCAGCATATCAGATGACAACTGATATGTGCTGTGGATCCGCAAAACGGTTGCGCAGCAGGTTCATAACCCGTTTCCACGGAGCAATTCGTGGAGAACTCCCTCAAACATTTTTATTTTTTCTCTTTCCTTTTAAAAAACTCCGGCCGAAAAGCCGGAGTTTTTTATGAGTCAAGTGTGAGTTACGCAAATGGCTCCTTATTTGTCCTGTGTACCTGAATCTCATCGATCACCGCATTGGCACAACGATGTTCCAGAAGGAACAGCACGATATCGGCTATATCCTCCGGCAGCGTCATGCCGTCCGGTGTCAGATCCGGGCGGGCCAGCGCGCCCATATCTGTGAATACACCTCCGGGGCTGATGACATGGACCCGAATATCATCCCGGAAGACTTCGTTTGCCAGCGATTTCGACAGACCGAGAAGCGCGTGCTTGCTGGCAGCATAAACACTCTGCTGCGGATAGCCCTTGTGTGCCACGACCGAACAGATGTTGATGATCGTGGCCATCCCGGACCCGCGCAGCAGCGGCAGCGCTCCCTGGCAGAGGAAATACGGTGCGCGGACATTGACTGCCATGATGTCATCGAACTGGGCAGGCGTGACCTCCTCAAATGGATCATGCTGCGCCAGACCGGCACAGTTGATCAGAACATCCAGTCCGCCGAAGCGCTCAACTGCCGCCGACAGGATCTCCTGCGTAAACGTCAGATCCCGGATGTCTCCCCTGCACACAAAGGTCTGTGCGCCGAGTCCTTTTGCCGCCTCTTCGGTTTCACGCAGTTTTTTCTCATTTCTTCCGACCAGCACAAGGTTCATGCGCTGACCTGCCAGCATCAGGCTGATCGCTTTCCCGATTCCGCCGGACGCGCCTGTGATGGTCGCTGTTTTACTCGTCAGATCTGTTTTCATGATAGATGGCCTTTCAGGAGGGCAGTCACAATCCTGCACGTCACGCCAGATACTTCTTCAGCAGAACGGCCTTATCTGTCGCTTCCCAGGGCAGATCCACATCGGTTCTTCCGAAATGACCGTATGCCGCCGTCTGCTTATAGATCGGTCTGCGCAGATCCAGCATGCGGATGATGTCCGCCGGACGCAGATCAAAGTGTTCCCGGACGATCTCCGTCAGTTTCTCATTTGAAAGCTTTCCTGTCCCGAAGGTATCCACCATGACGGATGTCGGCTGAGCCACACCGATGGCGTAGGAAAGCTGGATCTCACATTTGTCCGCCAGACCCGCTGCCACAATGTTCTTGGCGACATAGCGGGCCGCGTATGCCGCGCTCCGGTCCACCTTCGTGCAGTCTTTTCCGGAGAAAGCTCCGCCGCCGTGTCTGGCAGCGCCGCCGTAGGTATCCACAATGATCTTGCGGCCGGTCAGGCCGGAATCACCGTGCGGTCCGCCGATCACAAACCTTCCAGTGGGGTTGATGAACATTTTTGTATTTTCATCAACCATATCTGCCGGGAGGATCGGATCAAACACATATTTCTTGATGTCCGCATGGATCTGTTCCTGTGTCACTTCGGGATTGTGCTGGGTCGAAAGCACCACCGCGTCCAGCCGGGCCGGCTTTCCGTCATGATATTCCACCGTCACCTGTGTCTTTCCGTCCGGACGGAGGTAGGGAAGCGTCCCGTCCTTACGAACCTTTGTCAGCTGTCTGGCAAGGCGGTGCGCCGTAGAGATGGCAAACGGCATCAGTTCCGGCGTCTCATTGGTCGCGTATCCGAACATCATGCCCTGATCCCCGGCTCCGATCGCCTCGATCTCATCCTCGCTCATCCGGTTTTCCTTTGCTTCCAGCGCTTTGTCCACACCCATGGCGATATCGGCAGACTGCTCATCGATCGCAGTGATCACAGCGCATGTATCCGCGTCAAAGCCGTATTTTCCGCGGTCATAGCCGATCTCCCTGACCGTATCGCGAACGATCTTCTGGATATCGACATACGCGTTCGTCGTGATCTCGCCCATCACCAGCACCAGGCCGGTGGTGGTTGCTGTTTCACAGGCCACCCGGCTCATCGGGTCCTTTTCCATGATCGCGTCCAGGATCGCATCCGAGATCTGGTCGCACATCTTGTCAGGATGTCCCTCTGTGACAGACTCTGAAGTAAATAAAAGTTTTTCCATTTTGTGTCTCCTTTACTGATACCAAAAAAATAAAGCCCGCAAAAAGGCGGACTGCAATAAAAAAGCATTCCCCTTATTGTTCGAGATGTCTCGCTCAGGCTGGCACCTTCCGCCCGGTGGACGGGGTTGCCGTGGCTTCACAGATCCTATGTATCTCCACCACTCTGAATAAGAGTTACCCTATGTATTTTATCTCTTGCCATGACAGCAGGATTAAAAATATTGTCCCGGATGATTCCGCCCTTCGGGCGTCGATCCTGATATCATACTATAATCCGTATGTGAAGGTTCGTCAAGGGGAGACAGGATTGCCAAATCCCCATCCGATGCGGTATAACATTACTGTACGGAAATATCAGCAGCAGGACAGTAAAATTCGGAACAGGAAGGAGAACGGGTCATGGGTATTGTCGTATTCGGCGCTTGTTTTGTAGACATCAAGGGATATCCGCTCACGCAGTACATTCCGGACGGCAGAAATATGGGCCGTGTGGTTCAGGTCCACGGCGGCGTCAGCCGGAATGTCGTGGAAGATATCGCCAATGTGGAATTGAGACCCACTTTCGTAAGCATCGTGGATCATTCCGGCACCAGCACGGATGTCATTGAAAAGCTGAACCAGCATAAGGTCGATACGAGATATATGCGGCGCACGGAAGACGGTCTGGGAACATGGCTTGCCATTTTCGACAACAACGGCGATGTCATGGGCTCCATATCCAAACGGCCCGATCTGAAAGAGATCACTGACATCCTGAATGAGCACGGAGACGAGATCTTTTCCAATGCGGACAGCATTATCGTCGAGATCGACATGGATCCTCACCAGATCCAGCAGATCCTTTCCCTTGCCGAAAAACACGGCAAGGATGTCTACGCTGTCGTTTCCAACATGTCTCTGGCCATGGAACGCCGTGACCTGCTCCAGCGCACCAGCTGCATCGTCTGCAACGTGCAGGAAGCCGGGATGCTCTTCTCGGAAGACTACCGGTATGACAGCATCGACGAGATCCAGCACATCATCGCGGACCGGATCGTACTGGCGAACATCCCGCGCATCGTTGTTACGATGGGAGAGCAGGGAGCGGTCTATGCCGAAAAGAACGGAAAGAGCGGCTACTGCCCGCCACAGACAGTGGATGTGATCGACACGACAGGTGCCGGTGATGCCTTCTTCGCGGGCGTGGCGATCGGCCTTACCTATGGGAAAACGCTGGCGGAGGCCTGTGAGATCGGCACCCGTCTGGCAGCTTCCGTCATCGCCACCAAGGAAAACGTGTGCCCCCGGTTCAGGCCGGAGGAGTTCGGACTGTCTCCCGTGTAAACCGGTACAACAAAAAAAGGGACAGAGCAAAAGCTCTGTCCCGTCATCCCGTCTTACCTGTCCCGGTTCTCCACATACCGCATGTAATTGACAACCATCAGCGCGATCTTGAAAGTAAGTGCGTCGTCAAAAGAGCGGATGTCGAGGCCGGTACTTTTCTGCAGTTTTTCCAGCCGGTACACCAGCGTATTCCGGTGTACGAACAGCTGCCTGGCTGTTTCGGAAACATTCAGGTTGTTTTCGAAAAACTTGTTGATCGTGATCAGGGTCTCCTCATCAAACGATTCCGGCTTTTCTTTTGTAAACACCTCATTCATGAACATCTCGCACAGGCTGATCGGCAGCTGATAGATCAGCCTGCCGATTCCCAGTGTATTGTAGGCATGAATATGCTTCTCGGTATAGAAGATCCGTCCGACGTCCAGCGCCATCCTGGCTTCCTTGTACGACCGTGAAACCTGCTGCAGATCCCTGACGATGGTACCGTAGGCGACACGGACATTTGCCATGGCCTCCGTGTTCATCATGTCGCAGATCATATTGGCCGTATACAGGCCGTATTCATACTCCTGATCATCCTCCAGCTCCTGGACCAGAATGATGCTGTGCTCATCGACTTCCGTGATAAAATCCCGTCCGCTTCCGATGAAGAGCCCGCGCATGATCTCCATGGCGGTGCTGTCTTTTTCGTTAACGGTCTCCACAATATACACGAGACGCCTTACTTCATTTTCAATGTGGAGCTTCTTGGCCCTGTTATAGATATCGACAAGGAGCATGTTGTCGAGAATCAGGTTCTGGATAAAGCTGTTCTTGTCGTAACGGTCTTCATATGCCGTCATGAGCGCCATGATCTGGCTGACAGCAACCCGGCCCAGGGTATGGACATCATCTCCGGCGCCTTTTGCCAGCAGGATATACTCCGCGCCGCCATCGTCATAGATCTTGAAGAAATGGCAGCCTTTCACTTCCTGGGAGTCTGCGGGAGAGGCAGAAAACTGGCGGACGGTATCCTTCATATCGCCTGCTTCATCCCATGTCTTTCCGATGAGGCCTCCCTCCAGATCAAAAACGGCAAAATCCGTTTTTGTGATATTGTGAAGGTCTTCTATGGAATGCTTGATGGTCTGGTTTGAGATCATGTTCTGTCCTCGTCTTTCTTTCCTGTTTTAAAAAGCAGAGCCGCCCGAAGGGGCGGCTCTGTCTAACATGAATGGATCATGTTTTCCTCAGATCAGTTGGTGATGGTGAGCTCGGAATCCTTGTCAAATACATGGATCCTGTCAACATCGATGGCAAACTTGACATTATCGCCTGTTCTGGCTTCTGTCTTCGGATTGACCCTGGCAGTCATATTGGAGCCTGCAATGGTGAAATACAGGAATACTTCTGCGCCGAGAAGCTCGTAAACCTCGATCTTCGCATCCAGGACTGCCTCGGAAGCTGCAACTTTCTCTTCCTCATCGTACAGATCCTCGGGACGGATGCCCATGATCACGGTCTTGCCTGCATATCCGCCGTCGATCAGCTTCTTCGCCTTTGCTGCCGGAAGTTTGATCTTGCTGTCAGCAACTTTCAGGTAAACATCCTTGCCCTGTACTTCAACAACAGCATCCAGGAAGTTCATCTGCGGAGATCCGATGAAGCCTGCCACGAACAGGTTGCCCGGCATATTGTAAAGGTTCTGCGGGGTGTCGACCTGCTGTACCACGCCGTCCTTCATAACGACGATCCTGGTACCAAGCGTCATAGCCTCGGTCTGGTCATGCGTAACGTAGATGATGGTGGCGCCCAGTCTCTGATGCAGTTTGGAGATCTCGGTTCTCATCTGAACACGGAGCTTTGCATCCAGGTTGGACAGCGGCTCGTCCATCAGGAATACCTTCGGGTTACGAACGATGGCACGGCCCATGGCAACACGCTGTCTCTGACCACCGGACAGAGCCTTCGGCTTACGGTCAAGGAGCTTTTCCAGATCCAGGATCTTGGCAGCTTCACGAACCATCTTGTCGATCTGATCCTTCGGGGTCTTTCTCAGTTTCAGGGAGAATGCCATGTTGTCGTAAACAGTCATATGGGGATACAGCGCATAGCTCTGGAAAACCATGGCAATATCTCTGTCCTTCGGCTCTACGTCATTGACAACTCTGTCACCGATCTTCAGGGTTCCGCTGGTGATCTCTTCGAGACCGGCCACCATACGAAGCGTGGTGGATTTTCCGCATCCGGACGGTCCTACGAAAATGATGAATTCCTTGTCAGCGATCTCAAGATTGAAATCCTTAACAGCTTCGAAACCATTGGGATAGGTCTTGTTAATGTGCTCAAGTGATAAGCTTGCCATGTTCAAACCTCCTAAAACATGTAATCCTGTTGAATAATAAGATCTTTTCCATATAGCTTAACCGGGAGATTCCCCCTCCCGAAAAACCTTCTCAAGTATACTAAAGTCTGGGTTCACACGCCATATACTATCTAGACAAAGATTATTTGACCTGCCTGTTAAATCATACGATTTATGTCATGCCGAAAAATCATGCTGTACATTTTTACTATAAAAGAATCTTTTTTCTGGTCATTTTGACGTTGGCGGTTTTCAGTTCGACTGATAATTCCGGATCAGTTCCTCGATCTCCATCAGGAAGCAGTCCGCCTTCCCGTAGAACGCGTCATTGTTGCCTGCATTATTCAGTTCCTTTTCAAGATCGGTCAGGACACCCACGATCGCGTCGATCCGTTTTTTTCCGCCCTGGTCTGTCAGCAGCACAAAACGGCTGCGCTCGTTTTCCGCTGCCGTCATCTTCTTGAGCTGCACCTCCACATTCGGCTTTTCGCCGATATACCGGTAGGTGATGGAGGGAGAAGCGTGATTGAGCAGGTTCTGCAGATAGTAGATATCTCCGGTCTCTTTATAGTAACGCCACGCAAATGTTTTGCGCATCGTCTGCGCGCCGATCGATGACAGGCCGATATAGCGGCCCGCACTTTTAAGAGCTCTGTAGGCCTGTTCCCTGGACAGCGCTTCCGGTGAACTGGCATGGCCGATGATCAGGTATCCCTCCGGATCCTTTCCCTCCGTAAACGCACGGATCTCTTCCTTCAGTTCTTTCGAAAAGTTGAATGTACGCTTGATATGCTTGGTTCCGATGTAGGCTTCGATATAGTCTTTATCCCTGACATCCTTGTTCTTCAGTTTCAGAATATCCTGAAGCTGCATACCCGTTCCCACACCAATTTCAAACATGATGTAGTACTTCTCATCCATCTGCTTCAGGCGGTCTTTAAACTTCTGCAGTGTCTCATCGTCTTTGATCGGTGCAACCCAGTTCATGGTGATTCCCCCCTCTATTCCACATGCTCCCCTCGTATCTGTTCAATCAGTTCTTCTGTTTCCCGAAGTTTCCGTTCTTCTTCTTCCCGCTGTGCCCTCAGCTTCTCAGCCTTTTCTCTCCGAAGCTTTTCTTCCTGCATCGCCGTGCGCAGTTCTTCCTCGATCTCGATGGCACTCTGGGCCTCGATCTCTTCGGCACGGGCGCGCCGCTGTCTTTCCTCGGCCTCCCTCCGGTGTTCTATCCTGGATTCCCGCGTAACCCGCATCACGACAATGATCAGTAGGATGATCAGGATCGCGAGGATAAACCCGCCCGCGATCAGGACCGTCATCCGGTTGTTCATCACATAGTCTTCGGCTGTTTTGTACGCGGTCCCCGCAAACCCGGTAATGCGGTTGATGGCCGCATATGTGGTCTGCTTCAGCTCCCTGAGCTTACGGATCTGATCGCCCTCTTTCAGGATTTTTTCCATATCCCGGGGCTGTTCAAAGGGAAGCGCTCCCACTGTCGGCATCGGATTGAATGCTATATCACCGTACCCGACCACATTCCCTTCGTACAGGTAAGTCAGGTTGCCCTTCGGACCGTCGGAAGTCTGTATTTTCAGGTCAGAACCGGAAATGGTTTCCGGAATCGTAACGGTGCCGGGCGTCTTGATTACAATCGCTTTTTCATGCAGAGACGGGATGTCAACAACCGTTGTCCCCCGGTTAGGCATGTCAAGTTTTAGTATATCATAAAACGTTTGGGTTTCAATATCTCCGGTTACAGATTCTTTCCTGAAATGGTCGAACCCGTAGTTCATCAGATCCGTGGTTTCCCGGTACTGATTATCCGCACCGTTTTCCCGCAGAACAACGCAGACCAGGCGCATATCGTTCTTTTCACCGTAGGTGACCAGTGTGTTCCACGCGTCGGTCGTGAAGCCGGTCTTGCCGCCTGTACACCACTCCTGGTAGTAATCGCTCTCCGGCTGCATCAGCCGCTGGTGATTTGCGAAATACCTGTCCTCTTCGACAATATTGGTCGCCGGAATCATGGATTCCCTTGTCGTGACGATCTCTCTGAAGGTATCGTTCATGTAGGCGGCCCGGGCGATCTTTGCCATATCGATGGCACAGACATAGTGATCCTCGGAATGAAGGCCGTGCGGATTTGTAAAGTGTGTGTTGACGCACCCCAGCTCCTGCGCCTTCTGGTTCATCATTTCCGCAAAGGCAGGAATGCTGCCGGCGGTATAGACCGCGATCGCGTTTCCGAGGTCATTGGCCGATTCCAGCATCAGGCCGTACAGCGCCTGGCGCAGGGTGATTTCTTCTCCCGGCTGGATCCCCAGATTGGATGAATTTTCCTCAATATCATACACTTCCTCGCCGCAGGTGATCACCGCGTCCAGATCCTGCGCATGCTCGATCGCGACAAGTGTCGTCATGATCTTTGTGATGCTGGCGGGATAGTGCTTGTCGGTGATGTTCTTGGCATAGAGGATGGTATCCGTGTCCATGTCCATTACGATTCCGGCAGCAGCCTGAATCGCCTGTCCTTGCGGCCAGTTCGGAATATCATTGGACTGGATCGGGTCATAGTAGGTTTCCGGGATGAACTCCTCCTCGTCGGATGATTCATCATAGGTATCATACTCCTCGGCAAAGGTGACCGTCCCGGAACAGGCCCATGTAACTGCCGCCGCAAGCATGAACGGCATGATCAGTTTCAGTTGTTTTCTCAGTTTCATGAATGGTTCTCCCCTATATATCAGCAGGCGCTTCGGGCTGCATGACCAGTAACAAACCTGTCTACAATATACTGATTGGCTTCCCGCTCCCAGGAATCATCCAGTTTTTCCAGTTCCCGAATCCCGTATTTTCTGTCCATCGCCCGGATCAGCAGGTCATCTGCCACCATCGGATTCTTCGGAAGCAGCGGTCCGTGCAGGTAGGTCCCGATCACATTTTTCCAGACAACGCCTTCATGACCGTCTTCCCCGTTATTCCCGTATCCGAAAAGGACTTTTCCAAACGGCGGAAGGTCCCCTGTATGCGTCCTGCCGCCATGATTTTCAAAACCGGTGATTTTCATGTCGTACCGGTCACTCTCCAGCACCACGTTGGAGATGAGTCTGGGACTTCCCTGAACCGTATACAGGTCCACCAGCCCGAGACCCTCGATCCGGCCTTCGCTTGTATCATAGTAATGTCCGAGAAGCTGATATCCGCCGCAGACCGCGATGACGGTTCCCCCGTCATTCGTGAAGGCTTTCATATCAGCCCGTTTCTCCCGGAGTTTTTCACACACCAGCATCTGCTCCCGGTCTGAACCTCCGCCGAGGAGCACGATATCCAGATCTCCAAAATCGATCCGGTCATCCAGCTGGTATTCCGTGACCTGCGCGTCGATCCCGCGCCAGAGAAGCCGCTGTCTCAGGCAGGCAATGTTTCCCCGATCCCCGTACAGGTTCAGAAGATCAGGATATAGGTGTCCGATCCTAATTTTCATCCTGTCAGGCCCCCTGCATTTCCTTCAGCATCATATGCGTACTGTACAGTGCCGTGTAATTGACAAGGACGTACAGATTTCCGCATCCGTGTCTGATCCGGTCTTCCACAGCGTCCCTGACACCGGGAATCAGTGTGCAGCCGATCCCCGCATACTTGAGCCGCAGCCGCATGTCATGGCAGCGGATCCCGCTCACAACAATCGATCGGATGCTGCTGTCGCCGAACCGGTCAAAATCGACATCCCACAGCCAGGATATATCCGTCCCGTCCTGGGCATTGTCGTTGATCACGATCACGATATCCTTATCCGTTTCATCCTGCATCACGGACTGGATGTTCTGATTAAAGCCCGCGGGGTTTTTCGCGAGATTCAGAAGAACACGGCAGTCCCCGATCCTGAACCTTTCATTCCGCCCGTTCTGCGGATCATACTCACCCAGGGCAGAATCAAAATGCTTCAGTTCCAGGCCGCTTCCGGAAGCCGCCGCGTAGGCGGCAAGGATATTGTAAACGTTGTAAAAGCCTCTGTACGGCGCATGCACGGCATGGACCGTCTTTGTACCGCCGGCGCTTTTCGTATCTGCGCTGATCTCAAAATCAAGGCCGTCCTTCATGCTGATCTTTCCGGCGTCAAAAGCAGCGGCCGGCCGGGAGGCTCCGCATCCCGGACAGTGATAATCGCCCATCTGTCCGTAATGATAAAAGCGATAGGAGAGCCGTTCTCCGCAGAACTTGCAGAATCTTCCTTCCCGGATCTCCCGGCTGTCCTCCCTGTCAAAAACCTTTTCCGAAATGCCGTAAAAGATGGTCTTCCGTCCGCTGCTTACAGCAAGATATGCAACCAGCGGATCATCTGCGTTCGCGACCAGGACCAGCTTTTCGTCCGCGGCGATCGCCTTCTTCAGCAGATCGATCGTCATATCGATCTCTCCGTACCGGTCCAGCTGGTCACGGAACATGTTGGTGATCACCATATAGTCAGGCTTGAAATGCGGAAAGACCCGGACGGCGGAAGCCTCATCGATCTCAATGCAGGCATAGTCCGCATCCAGTTTTCCTGTCCACTTCGCGCCGAGTACAAAAGCGGCCGCAACGCCCGTAAGCATGTTGGATCCGGTATGGTTGCATATCACTTTTTTACCCTCCGCCTCGATCGCGGAGCACAGAAGCATATTCGTAGTCGTCTTTCCGTTCGTCCCGCAGACAACAAAGATCTTTTCGCGGACCTGGGAAGAAAGTTTCTTCAGAATATCAGGATCTATCTTAAGCGCGACCGATCCGCACAGAGTCACCCCCTGTTTTCCTGCCAGACGGCAGAAAAACCCGACCGTTCTGGCGGTGATGATCGCAATGCTTCTTCTAAATCCCATTTTTTAAAAACTCCACTTACTGTTTTGCCGCGTGTTCCGCAACAAAGGAAGAGATCTGTCTGATGATCTCGGATGCCTCTTCATTTCTTCCGCCGAGCTCGTTGGACAAAACAACGAGAATATACGGGTCTCCCGCCGTCGGCCAGATGATCGCGGTATCATTTTCAATACAGCCAAGTCCGTAGCCTTCCGGCATTTCCCCTGTCTTGTTGGCGCTGGCATAGCCTGCCGGAAGACCGGAAGGGATCTTCCTTTTGACCGTCTGTCCTTTGAGGATGGTCAGCATCTTGGCGGAGGCTTCTTCGTTGACGAGTTTTCCGAGGTAAATGTCCCGTAAAAACTTCACGCAGGCCTCAGCTGTCAGGTAATTGTCATCTGTCGGATTGCTTTCCAGGAATCTCCTTCCCAGATGGACGCCCCTGTATCCGTGCGCTTCACAGAATTCATTGACTGCTTTCTTTCCGGCCTCACTGTCACCGCAGCCGAGAATATCGATCAGCGCATTGGCCGCTTCATTGCTGCTTACCGTGATCATATTCTCCAGCAGGGAGCGGAGTTGTCCCGGAGATGATTCCGTATACGGAATCTCCGTTTCCGGCGAAGACGGATAGCAGATCCTGTCATATACGCAGCCCATGATGAAAAGCTTGATCACACTGGCGGACTGCATGACCTCGTCCCCGTTGATCATCCAGGCATTTTCTTCTCCGGTGATCTTCGCGCCGCTCTGTCCGCTGCCGGCCGTTTCTTCCGTTTCTTTCTCAGTCTCTGCTTCAGTTTCCGTCTGGCGCTGTGTCAGACTTTCCGTCAGGCCTTCTGTCAGATCTTCCGTCGGTTCCTGCACCGCTGCCAAATCCGGGACCATATAAGCGACAGCCCACTTTTCACCCATCATTTCCCGGGTCAGGATATACTGTTCATATAGCATTCCGCTCATTCCCGGCACCGTTACCAGCGTCTCCTCATTGTCAGCGGTTTCCGCTTTTTTACCTGAACCTGCCCTGCCGTGTATCCCGATATCCTGCCACGTATCCTCTGTTTCCTTCTCCGTGCCGGCAGCTTCGGTGTCGGCTTCGGTACCGGCAGGCTCATCCTGCGCCTCTCCGTTTACGGCAAACCACGCATCCAGCCCGTCGGCGATTCCTTTGACCATGCGTTCCTGCATGGAAGGATCCTGCATGGCCATGTCATCCGACTGGTTGGTCATAAAGCCCATCTCCAGGATCATCACAGGGATCCGGCTCCAGTTGATTCCGGTCATGTTGTCGTAGTACTGAATGCCAAGATTGGAAAACCCTGTTTCAGCACAGTATGCA
>JAGCAV010000458.1 GCA_017652545.1 Lachnospiraceae bacterium | reverse complement strand
TATGTGGCTCAAAAGAAGGGAGTCCTGTACTACAACGATTCCAAGGGAACAAATCCCGATGCGGCGATCAAGGCGGTACAGGCAATGGACCGGCCGACGGTTCTGCTGGCCGGAGGTTATGACAAGGGGTCAACTTACAGGGAGTGGATCACAAGCTTTGACGGGCGCGTAAAAAAACTGGTGCTGACAGGCCAGACGAAAGAAAAGATCGCGGCGGAAGCAAAGGCATGCGGGTTCACGCAGATCGTGATGACGGAGACTTTCAGGGAGGCGTTTGATGCCTGTGTTGAGGCAGCAAAGCCGGGCGATGCGGTTCTGCTCTCACCTGCCTGTGCCAGCTGGGGAATGTTCCCCAACTATGAAGTAAGAGGAAAGAAGTTTAAGGAGCTCGTCAACGCGCTGGAGGATTGATGTCCGGAACGGTGAATGCATTCAGGGGAATAAGAACATGAACAGAAGACGCATGAGCACAGGACTGAGAAGAGCATGGATGATTGTAGGCACCCTGCTGGTGCTGTCTCTTGTTGTCCTGATACTGCTGAGTGTGTTTCAGATCAGACAGTTTACGGTGGTCGGAAATGACCGGTACAGTGCAGACCGGATCCGGTATGATCTGTGTGATGATTTCAAGGCGGGCAACACGCTGTGGTTCTCCTGGAAGTACAGAAATGTGACGACAGATACGAAAGCGCCTTATCTGAGTTCCATCCAGGCCAAGATCGTGTCACCTTCCGAAGTGCGCGTGATCGTACAGGAAAAAAGACTGATCGGATATGTGCAGTACGGCGGGAACAATGTTTACTTTGACGCGGACGGAACCGTGCTGGAAATAACCGATGAAGTGATAGAAGGACCGATGCTGGTGACCGGAGTAACCATGGATGAGCCGGTGCTGTTCCAGAAACTGCCGATCACCGGTTCAGCGCTTCTGCGTACCATGCTCAGCATCAGCCGGCTGATGATGGATTCCGGACTGGATGCCGATGCCATCGAATTTGATGAGAACCACAACATTACCGTAACGATCGGAAATGTCACGGTCGAACTGGGACAGGATGAATACCTGGAGGAGAAAGTCTCGAATCTGGCAACCATCTATCCGAAAGTGGCAAACCAGACAGGTACGCTGAATATGACAGCCTTCACCGGCCGCTATGAGACTGTGACCTTCAGTGCTGCGGAAGAGACAGAACCGTATGTTGAAGAGACAGTCGGCGATGATACCGGTGAGCAGTCTGCCGGCGATGATTCGGGAGAAGCTGCCGCAGATGATTCCGGAAGCGGCGAGTGGCAGGAGCAGCCCGAAGGAACGGATGAAGGCGGCCAGGAGGAAGCTGATAATTCCGGCCAGGTCGGCCTGGATGCGTTCATGGTCTTCGACTCGTCCGGAACGCTTCGCTACGATGCGCACGTTGTGAACGGTCAGGTCGTGGATAAATACGGCAATCCGATCGACGGATGCTACGTCAATGAGAACGGCAATGTCATGGATGCGTACTGGAACGAGATCGATCCGCACACGGGTACGCTTGCCCAGTAAAAAGGTATTGACAGGTCCCGCGCCGCGTGGTAGATTATTCAAGGCTGTAAACAGGAAGCAGAGTATCCACTCTCACCCGGGCGCGAGGCAGGTGTCCGAGGTCAATGATCAGCATCAGAATTCCGTGCATCTTTTGAAGAGCCGGGTCCTGTCGGGATCCCCGGAAGCAAGGCCGGAACTGTTTGATGGATTTTCAGGTGGATAACTTTGTTATCCACTTTTTAATTGTGTCGTCATATTTGGGAGGTGTACTATCAGCGATTTAATGATCAACGAACAGATCCGTGACAGAGAGGTTCGTGTAATTGGGGTGAACGGAGAGCAGCTGGGCATTATGTCCGCCAGGGATGCTTTCAAACTTGCTCAGGAAGCGGAGCTTGACCTTGTCAAGGTCGCGCCCACAGCCAAGCCGCCTGTATGCAAGATTATTGATTACGGAAAATTCCGCTATGAAATGGCTCGCAAGGAGAAGGAAGCCAAGAAGAAGCAGAAAACGATTGAGATCAAGGAAATCAGACTATCACCGAATATTGACGTCAACGATCTGAATACGAAGACGACTGCCGCACGGAAATTCCTGGAGAAGGGGAATAAGGTAAAGGTAACGCTTCGCTTCAGAGGACGTGAAATGGCACACATGCATGACAGCAGATACATATTGGAGGATTTTGCCAAATCCTGTGAAGATATTGCCGGAGTGGATAAACCCATCAAGCAGGAGGGACGTTCCCTGACGATCTTCTTGTCTGCAAAGAAGTGAGGAACTGCATGCATGACTTTTCAGTCGTATGCCCTGGCAGCTTCTGTTCCGGGCTGACTGAGAAGCAACAAAACATGTTTTAGTATAAGGAGGATATGATCATGCCGAAAATGAAAACCAGCAGAGCCGCTGCAAAGCGCTTCAAGAAGACCGGGACTGGTCTGTTAAAGAGAAATAAAGCTTACAAGAGCCATATCTTAACCAAGAAGTCCACGAAGAGAAAGAGAAATCTGAGAAAAGCAACGATCACGGATGCAACAAACGCTCAGAACATGAAGAAGATCCTTCCGTATCTGTAAGGTGCAGCGGGGACACGGTATTTCAGAATTTGATGATGAGGCGGAGCAGCCTGAGCAGGTTTCTTAAGGAGCCGGCCGGATCACGGGCGGCAGAAGGAACAGCCGTAAAGCTGTGGCAGGCAATGCTTCGTATAGCATAGATTTCAGGAGGAATTAAGACATGGCAAGAATTAAAGG
The DNA here is from genome assembly GCA_017652545.1 of Lachnospiraceae bacterium. Next base: position 2,663 of record JAGCAV010000458.1, on the reverse strand, counting down.
CGGATTGAACGCCAGGAAAAAGCATAACAGAGTATTAAAGCTGGCCAAAGGTTACAGAGGAGCCAGATCAAAACAGTACAGGATCGCGAAGCAGTCTGTCATGAGAGCACTCACCACTGCTTACGCGGGAAGAAAAGAGAGAAAGCGTCAGTTCAGACAGCTGTGGATCGCGCGTATCAACGCAGCAGCCCGTATGAACGGTCTTTCCTACAGCAAGTTCATGTACGGCCTGAAGCTGGCTGAAGTTGAACTGAACAGAAAAGTCCTGGCCGACATGGCCATCAACGATGCAGAGGGCTTCGCCTCTCTGGCAGAGCTTGCAAAGAGCAAATTAGCATACGGTCCGCGTTAGCTACGAGCCACGCACAAAAAAAGAGCCTGTCCCGATACGAACTCGTTCGTAAGAGGGGCAGGCTCCGTTTTTTGTATGCGGCGACAGCCGCGACCGAGTGAGCTCTGCTCACGAGGTGCGCGTGGCTCGTTAAGAACGAGGTGCGCGTGGCTCGTAAGAACGAGGTAAGTCTATTTCTTCCGATATACCCCCGCCTCTGTCACAACAACCGGAAAGGCCAGATCATGGGCTTCCCGCGGGATATCTTCGCACATAACGGCTTCCCGGCAGATCATGGCGGAAGGAATGTCCGGGCAGAGGCTGAAGAAAACATCATAATATCCCCCGCCGTGGCCCAGACGGTCTCCGGAACGGGAGCAGGTCACGCAGGGAATGACGGCAAAGCCGATGGAGCGGGGATCCACTTTCGGAGAAGTATCCGGATCCGGCTCCGAAATGCCGTAAAACCCGGTCTTCAACTGGGAGAGGGATGTGATCTGCCGTGCCTCCATGGTTCTTTTTCCGACGCAGAGAGGGACGCAAAGCGTTTTTCCGTCATCGAGGGACTGCCTGAGAAAAGGAACCGTGTTGATCTCATGATCCGTACCCACGAAGCAGAAGACGGTCCCGGCCGCACGGTATTCCGGAAGGGAGAGAAGATTCCTGACGATCCGGGCATCAGCTTCGGCTGTATATGCCGCGTCCAGCCGGCGGATCTTCTCCTGTATCTGCTTTCGGAGCTGTTTTTTGCTGTCTGTTAATGGATGGTTCATTCCGGTTTTACTCTTTCAATCACATTTCGATCGTCCGCGAGATGAATGACCCGCTCGATCCGCTCTTCGCTGGTCCGGCGCTCCCCGGGGATCGCAAGGCTGGTGTCGTCAATGACCAGCGCATCCATTTCATATCCGGGCAGGAAACATCCTGTCTTTCCGAAGAGCTGTCCGCCTCCGACGGTGCCCAGATAGAATGCTTCCGACGCCGTGAGGAAGTTCTCGGTCTTTCCGCTCTCCAGATACCGGAGCTTCGACATGTACAGCGCATCTGACATCGCCCGGAAGATGCTGACGCTGCAGCCGCCGGCAATGTCGCTGCCAAGGCCGACCTTAATGCCCATGTCCAGCATCCGTCTGGTCTTCGCAATGCCGGCTGCCACATTTCCGTGGGACTGGGCACAGCAGGCGATGGTCACGCCGCGGTCCCTGATCAGCTCCAGTTCGTGTTCTGTGGGATAGAGAAAGTGTGCCATGACGGTCCTGTCCGTCAGCAGGCCGAAATGATCATATACATCTCCGTCATTGTCGTATTCCGGATGGCGGCTGCGCGAGATCGCCATCTCCCCAAGATCCTCCGAGATGTGGGAATGGATCGGAACGTCAAATTCCGCTGCCAGCTTCCCGGTCCCCTCCAGCACCTGATCCGAACAGGTGGGAATAAACCGTGGGGTAACAGCCGGCTTCACATACCGGAAACGGTCCTTCGTCTCCTCCAGCCATCTCCGGGTGGCAGCGAGCGATTCTTCCGGCGTCTCACACAGGCAGTCGGGTGAGAGGGTATCCATGTTGACTTTTCCGACCAGCGCCCTGATCTTCCTCTCTTCCAGGATCTCCATCAACCGGATCGTGGCGGGCACATGCAGCGTCGCGAAAACGACCGCCCTGACGGTTCCGTTGCGGACAAGCTCGTCGGCAAACGCACTGTATACGGTTTCTGCAAACCCCATGTCCGCAAACCCGGCTTCCGTGGGGAACGCGTAGGTGTTCAGCCAGTCCATCAGCTGCATGTCCGTCCCGAGGCCGCGGTACGCAAACTGCGGCGCGTGAACATGGGTGTCGGACAGGCCGGGAATGATCATGCATTTTCCGTAATCACGCACGGGCACATTGCGGTACTGTTCCGGGATCCGGTCAAAGATACCGGTTACCCTGCCGCTTTCGCCGATCAGGTAAGCGCCTTCATGGCATTCGAACCTGTCTTTTGACGGTGTGTGAATGATGGTTCCTTTCAGGATCGTGACGTCTTTTTCTCTCTTTTCCACCATGCCTGATCCATCCTTTCTTATGACAGGTTGCCGGGTCCGAATCCCATCGGAAGCAGTTCTTTGAGCGTGCGGATCACATAGTGCTCTTCATCGGTGGCCAGGATGATCTCAAATGTATCCGGATCGCAGAATTCCATCATGACTTGCAGACAGACGCCGCAGGGCGGGGCATATTCCGTCAGGACACCTTGCTTTCCGCCAACGACGCAGATTGCCCGGAAGTCTTTTTCACCCTCACTGACAGCTTTAAAGAAAGCGGTCCGCTCCGCGCAGTTGCACGGGGTGTAGGCG
>JAGCAV010000457.1 GCA_017652545.1 Lachnospiraceae bacterium | reverse complement strand
TGCCAGATATCCGTCGGTCACATAGACAGTCCTCTTTGCCTGGCCGCTGTCTGCGATCTTGTGTGCCGTCTGGGTGAAGTTGTTGTCATAGTAAGAGCGGACTGAGGAAGCGCTGGGCCTTGCCACATAGGTGTCAGCCAGGTTGCCGTCGTGGATGTATCCGGTCATGCCGTTGTATCTGATCAGGTTCCAGCCGCTTACCAGATCCAGCACCTCGACCTGTGCGCCTGCCGGTACGGAACCGATCAGGGTGGCTGAGGAGCTTGCGCCGCTCCTGAAGTTCATGTCTGTCTGAACAAACTGGGTAGCTGCCAGAGCTGCCGAAGAGGTTGCGAAAATGCCTGCGGTTATAACTGCGCCGATCATAAGGTTTCTGAGTGATTTCTTCATGGTAATTATTCTCCTTTGAAATTGTATCCGGATGATCTGCTCTGTATCTGATTTGCAGATCGCTGTTGTTTTTGTTTTGATGAGCTCATCATAGCGGACGGATTATCACAATAATGTCACATGGATTTATGACTCATGTCGGACAAGTCTGCTGTACTCATGGAGTTCTTCCGCTGTCATCCTGGTAAAAAGAATAATGGGATCTCTTGTACCATATTTTTCCATCAGCTGTTCTGCGTATGGAAGTCCCTCTTCGTAGGTTCCACCGGAAACTGCTTTGACTTCCTGTTCGTTCATTTTCATCATATCTGTCATGGTTTTATTCTCCTTTGATTTTAAAAAATTATATGGTTGGTTGACCGCGTCTGCGGTGTTGTCTTTGTTTTGACGACGTCAGTCTAACACAGGGATCATCACAATAATGTCACATGGGTTTACATAATGCGGCAATGTCCGAAATGTGCGAAAAAAAACCTGCCGCGCCTGAAAGGCGGACAGGTTTTTTTCTTTACTCGCTCTGCATGGCGAACTCAAATCCTATCGTGACGCCATTGAAATGCTGCCGGAACACCCCCGGTGTAAAACCCGTAAACTTTTTGAAGGTCCGGATAAAGTGGGTGGCATCCGAGAACCCGCAGCTGATGGCTACCTGCTCGATCGACATATTGCTGTGCGTCAGCAGCTGCATGGAATTGCGCACGCGTGTCTCAATGAGGAATTCCCATGGCGTGCTGCCGGTCTCTTTTTCAAAAATACGCGTAAAATAGAACTTGCTCAGAGAAACGGCAGCAGCGATATCATCCAGGGAAATATCGTCCCGATAGTGATCTGTGATATAGTAGCGGGCCTGCTGTACAGGATCCACCAGATTGGGCTCTGAGCTGACACTGACGGAAGTGAGCAGGCCTATGATCAGCATGCTGATCACATGGTCATTGGGAAATGGTTTCAGGGTCTCTTTATTCAGCGAGGAAAGCTGAAAAGCAATTCTGGAATCTTTTCGGAACACCGGCCCGTGCTTTTCTGTAAGCAGCCGGTGGTATGCGTTCAGCGGTTTCCCGTCGATCATATACTGCTGTACCTGTACGGCGGTCTCCGCCTTGTAATAATGGGGATGGCGCAAATCCATAAACAGGAAATCCCCATCACTGGCCGTGTAGGTTTTCTCCCGTATACGGACCGTCATTTTTCCCGCAACCACATTCATCAGCACATAACAGGATAACAGTTTCCGATCTACCTTGTATGTCTGGTCGCAGATATATTCGTCACTCCATAACAGATGCGGCAGGTTTTCTCTGGCAAAAGTGGAAGGGAAATGAAATCCCCTTCCCTTTTTTGACAGAATGCCCTTTTCGTCGGTGATAATTGAATTTTTCTGTACCTGATTCAGAATCATCTTTTTTTCCAGTGTTCGCTGATCGTGCTCTATTTATTCCTGCGCATTGCGAAGATAACCGCGACAACAATAATTGCGCCTTCCGCGATCTGCTGCCAGTAGGCGTCTACTGCAAGCAGAGTCAGTCCCTGCCTGATGACGCTCAGGATCAGCGTACCAACGATGACGCCCCAGATGGTTCCTTTTCCGCCTACCGGGCTGGTACCGCCGATGATACTGGCTGAAATGGCAGACATTTCATAGTTCTGCGCAGCACCGGGATTTACGGAGAGCACACGGCCTGAATAAACAAATGCGGCCACACCGTACATCACACCGGCAAACAGGTAAATCAGAATCAGGGTTTTGCTGATGTTGATGCCGGTGACTCTTGCGGCACTGATGTTTCCTCCTATTGCAAAAGTATCACAGCCGAACTTAGTATAATTCAAGAGGACCCAGCTGACAATGATGCACAGCAGGAAGATCCAGACCGGAACCGGCAGTCCGAAAAATTCTTTACCCACATTGTAATATCCGCGGATCAGCTGTGTTACCGGTTTTCCCTTTGTGATCACCAGGGCTACGCCGCGGGCAATATAGAATGAGCCCAGAGTCGCGATCCAGGGAAGGAGACGGAGTTTGGCGATCATCAGACCGTTGATGGCTCCCAGAAAACCGCCGAACACCAGCGCGACGAGGATCGGCGCCCAGATTCCCAGTTCCGGAAGGAAGGGGAAGAGGCGGTTCTGCGCGGTAACCTGCTGTCCGAAAGAAGCACTGATCACTGCTGTGAGAGCGACCAGAGAACCTGCCGAAAGGTCGATGCCGCCGGAGATAATGATGAAAGTGATTCCCAGTGACATGATGCCGTAGATCGAGCCCTGCACAAGGATACCTTTGATGTTGTTCAGTGAAAGAAAACCCGGAATAAGGATCGTCATCACCAGCACCAGTGCGAGAAGCATGACAACAATACCGTATTTTCCCAAAAAAATGCTCAGCGCATTGCTCTTATTCTTTTCCTGCATAATTGTTTCCTCCTCTCCGTATCCGAATCAGCGTGAGCTGTTTCTGCGGACGTCGAACGCACAGGCTACGACGATGACCAGGCCAACCGCGATCTGCTGCCAGTTGGACTCGATCCCCAGCAGCGTCAGTCCGTTTCTGAGTACACTGATGATCAGTGCGCCGATGACGGTCGTGCGAATGGAACCTGTTCCGCCGGAGGGACTTGCACCGCCGATGACGCAGGAAGCAATGGCGATCAGTTCATAACCTTCCGCGGCACCGGGATGAATACTGGATGCCCGGGCAGCGATGATCAGTCCGGCGATCGCGTACATCAGACCGGCATAACCGTAGAGCATACATTTCCGGAAGGGCACTTTTACGCCTGATACAGAAGCAGCACGCTCGTTGGAACCGATGGCATATACGTCTTTTCCGAACTTGGTCATGCGCAGAATGACGGAAGAGATAATGATCAAAACAGCAAATACCAGGACGGAAACCGGCACGATATGAAAGATATTGCTTCCGAGCGCAGTGTATCCGGGTGTCAGATTGCTGACCGGCTCGCCGCCGGTGATCAGAAGCGTAGCGCCGCGCAGCACCGTTTTCATTCCCAGGGTAACAATAAAGGGCGGTGTGTTGAAATGCGAGATCAGAAAGCCGTTCAGGGCTCCGATCAATACGGCGGCTGCCACAGAGACCAGTACCGGAATGATGAAAGGAAGCTGGGGAAGCCCGTCAAAAACCTTTCCGGCCGCCGCGGTGGCTGTCTGGCCGAAGGATGCCCCCAGTACGCCTGCGAAAGCAACTTCCGCGCCGGCTGCCAGGTCAATTCCGCCGGAAATAATAACGAATGTCATGCCCAGCGCCATACATCCGGTCACGGTGGCTGCTGAAAGGACATTCATGATATTGTCAGGTGTAATGAATTTCGGCCGCAGGATGGTAACGATCAGACACAGTACCACCAGAATGACGATGGTAGCGTTATCGGCCAGAAGGTCTTTTACACTGTGTTTATTTGTATTCATATGTATGCCCTCCTTACGCCTGTTCCTTGACAATTCCCGACGCAAGTTCCATCAGCTGCTCCGCGGTGACGGTCTCATCGTTGTCAACAATGCCCATCACTTCGCCCTCGTGCATGACCATGATCCGGTCGGACATGCCCATAACTTCCGGGAGTTCAGAGGAGATCATGATGACGCTCTTGCCCATCTTGACCAGTTCACCGATCAGCCGGTGGATCTCCGCCTTCGCGCCTACATCAATGCCTCGGGTAGGCTCATCCATGATGATAATGTCCGGGGCTGTCATCAGCCAGCGGGCGACCAGCACCTTCTGCTGATTTCCGCCTGAGAGGTTTTTGATCAGCTGCCTGTGGCTCGGGGTTTTAATGGCTATTTTATCGATATACTCCAGGCAGTCCTGGTTCATTTTCTTCAGATCCAGAAGTTTGCCCGCGCCTTCGTAGGCATCGATATTTGCCAGCGTGGAATTGAATTCAATATCCTGGATCGGGAAGATGCCGTTTCCGCGCCGGTCCTCTGTGATAAAAGCCATGCCGGCATCGATGGAATCCTTGCCGCATTTCGGGTTGAATTCCTTTCCCTTGAAGATCACTGTTCCGGACTTCCTCGGACGCAGTCCGAAGATCGTCTCCATCAGCTCCGTACGTCCTGCGCCGACCAGTCCGTTCAGGCCGAAGATCTCTCCCTGACGGACGGTAAAGGAGACATCGTGGAACAGTGTCTCATGAGACAGGTTCTTTACTTCCAGGACAACATCCCCGATGGGTACATGCACTTTCGGGAACAGGTTCTCCACCGAGCGGCCTACCATCATCTCGATGATCTGGTCCTGCGTGATCTCGGCTGTGTTCGCGCTGGAAACATAGGTGCCGTCTCTGTATACAGAGACCCGGTCGGTGATTTCTTTGATCTCATCCAGTTTGTGCGATATATAAATGATGGAACGGCCTTCCGACTTCAGCTGACGGATGATCTTGAAAAGCTGGTGTGTTTCCTTTTCCGTAATGGCACTGGAAGGCTCATCCATGATGATCAGCTTGGAATTATAGGAAACCGCGCGCGCGATCTCCACCATCTGCATCTTTGCCACGGTCAGGTGACGCATCAGTGTCTTCGGGTCTTCGTCAAGCTCTATGATATCCAGAACTGCCTTGGTATCCTTATACATCTTTTTCCAGTCAATCAGTCCGAGTCTGTTGACCGGTTCGCGCCCAAGCCAGATATTTGCCATGATCGAACGATCCTGCATGGGAGAGAGCTCCTGCTGGATCATGGAAATGCCAAATTCAAGGGAATCCTTCGGCGTGTAATTTTTGCGTTCCACACCGTCAAATATAATGGTTCCGCTGGTCGGCTGATAGATACCCATCAGGCAATTCATCATCGTTGACTTGCCCGCGCCGTTTTCCCCAAGCAGCCCATGTACCTCTCCGGGTTTTACGCGCAGTTCAACACCCTTGAGCGCTTTCACACCGGGAAACTCTTTTGTAATCCCCGTCATCTCAAGTAAATATTTTTCCTCTGCCATATCGTATCTCCCAATCTTTCTTTTTAAAGATAAAGTGAGGGCAAAACCCTCACTTTATCCTGCCTGCTCTATGAACACAACGGATCACAAAAGAAATGATCAGTTCTTACCAATGAACTCTTCCACGTTTTCAGATGTCACCGGCACATAGGGAACCCATGTGATCTTGCCTTCAACTTCTTCGCCGCTGGCCATCTTGTAAGCGATCTCGACAGAGCCGCCGCCCTGGCCGACAGAGTCCTGGAAAACGGTGCCGAGCATCTCGCCGGCCTTGACAGAAGCGCATCCGTCCGGAGTGGCATCCACGCCAACGACCTTTACATCCGTGCGTCCGGCTTTCTTCAGAGCTTCGATTGCGCCAAGAGCCATCTCGTCGTTGTTTGCGCAGATCGCGGTCAGTTCCTCGCCGTATGCGGACAGCCAGTTGTTGGTTACGTCGATCGCCTTGTCACGCTGCCATTCAGCGGTCTCCTCAGCAACGACCTCGATATCAGGATAGCTCTCTTCGAAGACCATCTTGTTACCTTCTGTTCTCTTGTAAGCGCCCTCATGTGTCAGGCCGCCCATCAGGATCGCAACCTTGCCGGACTGAACAGCCTCACCGATCATCTCACCCTGATATCTTCCGGCTTCGATTTCGTCAGAACCCACGTAGTAGCAGCCATCCGGAATGCCTGAACCTTCTGTATCGTCATTGCCAAAGGGATTGGTGTTGCAGTAGACAAGCGGAATGCCTGCATTCTGAGCAGCGATCGTGATCGGCTCCATGGCACTGGTATCGGCCGGGACAACAACAAGCGCATCAACACCCTGCTGGATCATGGCATTCACCTGGTCCTGCTGTTTTACAACGTCATTCTGTGCATCTGTCACGGTGATCTCGCATCCCAGTTCCTCAGCTTTGGCTTCAGCGGCAGCTTTCAGATAGGTCTGGAAGGTGTTGTTCAGGTCGACACTGGCGTAGCCGATCTTAAGCCCGTCAGCGGAAGCGGCAGTCGCGAAAACGCCTGCAGCCAGCATGGTTGTCAGAAATACCTTGGTGAGTTTCTTCATAGCTTTGTTCTCCTTTTCCTGAATAATAGAGTATAAAGATTAATAAAGCTGCACCGGCTTCGTGAGGATACCCTGTTGCTCTTTATTCTCCCCACGCTCATCTTCTCCAGCCGGAAAAAATAACAAATTAACTGTATCAATGCCGAAACATTCTGTCACTTTACACAATTGCCTTCTTATCGGCATATATTGCTGTCCAATTAGAAAATATTACCTTCCGGCATTAAAATCCCGGACTGCCCTGGCAAGCGCATCCACATTTGCTGCTGAGACTCCGGGGACAATGTTATGGATCGTATTGAAGACATATCCGCCGTTTTTGCTGAAGATAGACAGACATTCCTTCGCCTGGTCATAAACCTGCTGCGGTGTTCCTTCAGGCAGAAGATGCTGTGTGTCCACACCGCCGCCCCAGAATACCAGCTTGTCGCCGTACTTTTCTTTTAGCATATTCCTATCCATATTTTGTGCTGTCCACTGTACCGGATTGAGCACATCAAAGCCTCCGTCGATCAGATCTTCGATGATCGGCTCTATGCTGCCGCAGCAGTGCTTGAAGGTTTTCCAGTTCGTGTTCTCATGGATCCAGCCGTTGATCTTCTTATAATAAGGAACCCAGACCTCCTGAATTGTCTTTTTGCTGTAGAAAAGGCTTTTCTGGGTGCCCATATCCGTACCGCATACATGCAGCACATCAATGGCATCGCCGATCGCGTCATGAATGCGTTTCAGGTTCTGGATCCCGATGTCTGTCTCTTTCTCAAAGATTTCCATGATCGTTTCCGGATCTCCGGCAGTTGCCATGTAGAAATCTTCAAGCTTGCGGATGCCCTTGGGCTGACGGAGCATAGGTCCGGCAATCATGGAATGATCCGCAAGGCAGGTGCCGCCGCCGGTAATACCGGTGCTGCAGGATGTTACGACCCTGTCGGTTCCCGCCAGGGCGTCGGCCTGCTTTTTCAGCCAGGCAATCTCTGAATCCGTAAAGAGAGTGAACTCTTCAAGGTTGTCATTGATATCATAATCATCCTCGTCCCATTCATCTGCGCGGTCTTCGTTATCGAAGTAAACACCGCCTTTCGGCATGCGGGCTGCCGCGGGATAATTCGTATCCGCGCAGGCATACAGCAGGGTATCTCCGTTCTTATCAACAGAAGTAACGAATTCTTCAGGCACAAGAACATCCTGTCCCCAGGGAGTTTTCCACTCCTTATATTTGTCTTCGGAGGCGAATCCCATTGCCGTACGTGATCCCCACAGCGGCTGGGTCTCAACGCCGAGGCATTCTCTCAGGTCATCCTCCATCACACCCAGCATCTGTGTTGCCTCGATGATTTTGATCGGATGCTTTTCCAGACCGTAAAAATCTCTCAGTTCCTCCATCACGATGCAATGCATGCCGGTGGTGTTCAGGCCGCCGATGTCAAACAGCACCGGGCCTTCCTTGTGTTCAAGCGCCAGTTTCAGTTTTTCTTTTCCTGTCATGGTATTATCCTGCCCTTTCTTAATATTTACATGCATGAATGGTGCATTCCGGTTTCCCGGGCATTCTGTTCGGAATGGATCCTTATGAGTACATGACAGCCGAATGCAAGACCCGCCCGATCCGGCTATGCATGCTGTCATATTTTGCTGTTGCATAAAGGGAAACCATCATGCAGTCCTGGAGCCTGCATGATTTAAATATAACGGCTTATACGAATTTGCACACTGAACACCATTGCCCAATCATATGCATATATTGCCATTTTAACGTTTTCGGATATTTTGCCTAAACAGAAGCATCCGCGAAGACAGCCCGGGTTGCCGGATGATCCGAATTTTCGTTGAGAACCATGTGCAGGAATGCTAAAATGGCAGCATAAAGCTGCTTTACCCTGAAGATCTGAAGAAATGGAACAGGTACGATGAAAAAAGGTATTCGAACAGTATTTAATCTGTTTCTCGCGGCTGCGCCGTTTACAGCCTGGTTTCTCATGATGGGAGGGACCGCGGGTGTGTTATCCTCCAGAGGACTGGAAAGCATGAAGTACTTCACGGTGCTGTCCAATCTGCTGGAGGGGATCGCATCTCTTATATGGCTTGCGTGCCTTGCCGCGAAAAGGGAAAAACACAGGGCAGAAGTTCTCAAATACATTGCCTGCCTGTGCGTGTTCCTGACTTTTGCGACTGTGATGGTTTTTCTTGGGCCGCTTTACGGTTACAGGGCAATGTTCGCCGGGGCCAATCTCTGGCTTCATCTGATTGTCCCGCTGGCAGCTGTCTTTGAAATGGTGTTTTTTGCCAGGGAGGATATATCTGCTCCGGAAGCTGCCTGTTCGGTAATCCCGGTCTTTATCTACGGAAGCGTTTATCTGGGGAATATCATCATGAACGGGCGCGGAGACGCGAAGACAGGCTGGAATGATTTCTACGGATTTGCCATGTGGGGGATACCGGTCGGGGTCCTCATCTTTGCGGGCATCTGCCTGATCGTATTCGGAGCCGGTCTCGTACTGAGACGGATCATGAGAAAGCCTGCCGGCCCGCATTCCGGGCAGGGGCGCCAAAATCGTTCGGAAACCGGGAGCAGGGAACCATGAAAGTACTGATCGTTGAGGATGAAATCAGGATAAGGGAAGGGATCGAGAAGCTGCTTGGCCGTACAGGCAGATCCTTTGAGATCGCCGGTGAGGCGGAAAACGGCGAAGAGGGACTGACGTTGCTGCGGAAGCTGAGGCCGGACATCGTGATCACGGACATCAAAATGCCGGTGATGGATGGTCTGGAGATGCTGTCAGCGATGGTGCAGGAAAACATTCCGGCCCGTGCGATCGTGCTGAGCGCATATTCTGAGTTTGAGTATGCGCGGAAGGCGATGCGTCTTGGCGTTACGGAATATCTTCTCAAGCCGATCGCCTACGGAGAGTTTCTGCAGGCACTGGAGAATGTTGAGGAGCAGCTGGCCAGGGACCGGCAGGAGAAACCGCGTCAGGCAGGAACACTGGAGGAAGTGCTTCACAGCCTG
>JAGCAV010000456.1 GCA_017652545.1 Lachnospiraceae bacterium | reverse complement strand
TTCTCTTTGCCCTGGCGCTCCTGATCTCCCTGCTCTTTTCCCGGCAGCTCTCGTTTCCGATCCGCAGGATCTATCATTTTCTGTCGGATGACAAAAAAGACCGGTTCGCCCCGCTGTCTCTTAATGAAACCGGCATCCGGGAAATTGACAAGCTGACCGCATCCATCAATGACAACATCCGTTCCACGAAGACAGCCACGGAAACGCTGATGACCCTGAAGGAGCAGGAACTGCAGGCACAGATGCTGGCTCTTCAATCCCAGATGAATCCGCACTTCCTTTACAATTCCCTGTCAACCATCGGCGAGATGGCCGAAGAGGGCCTGACCAGACCCGTTTCCGAAATGTGCAGGCAGATCACGGAGATCCTTCGCTACATTTCCTCCAACCGGGAACAGCGTACGACCCTGGAAGAAGAGCTTGAGATCTGTGACATGTATCTTGACTGTATCCGGATGCGCTACGGCGACCAGCTGGTCAGCCGCATTACCGTTCCCGATGACATGCTGGAGATCCCAATCCCCAAACTGTGCATCCAGCTGCTCGTGGAAAACGCGATCCGCTCCGTCACAACGACAGCCCCGCCCTGGGAGGTTTCTGTCACATGCCTGATCGAAGAGATGCCGGCCTCAGGCATCCTTCCCGTTCAGGACGGCACTGAAAAAAAAGATGAGCCTGCCGGCATATCTCCTCAGAAATACTGGAAAGTGACGGTGCGGGACAACGGACCCGGCTTCGATCCGGAGACAGACAAAAAGCTCCGGAGCCAGATGGATTACATTCTGGAGAACGGCATCCTGCCAAGCCTCCAGATTCAGGGCATGGGGATCCTGAACATCTTTATCCGTCTTTATCTTCTGGACGGCATCCCTTTCATTTTTGACATGGGAAACAATCCGGAAGGCGGTGCCTATGTCACGATCGGGGGCAGAATCCAGACTTCGGAAGGAGGGGAATCTTCAAAATGAAGCAGATCGATCACTACCATGTCCTTCTTGTGGACGATGAACATTTCCTTCGCCAGTCCCTGCGGCGCAGATTTGAGGAGATCGCGGATGACTTCCGCATTGTGGCGGAAGCTTCCGACGGGCAGGAAGCCCTCCGGGCCCTGAAAGAACATGATATCCAGGTCGTCATCACCGACATCCGCATGCCCGTGATGGACGGGCTGGAACTGGCCATGAAGATCCGGGACAGGTACCCCGGGATCCTCACAGTCATTCTGTCCGGATACGCCGAATTCGAATATGCCCGCACCGCCATACAGCACGGCGTTGCCGGCTACCTGCTTAAGCCTGTGAGCGGCGAAGACCTTGAGAACACGCTCGCGGCACTGCGCACCCGCCTTCAGGAGATGTATGAGCTTCCGGACGAGGCCTCTTCCAGTCGTCTCGGCGCCCGCGAGAGTGTTCACAAAGCGATCCGGTATATGCAGGAGCACTACATGGAAGATATCGACATCGGCTCCCTCGCCGACAGCCTGGGATTTCATTCAGCGTACCTGACCCGTCTGTTCAACCGTTACGTCGGGGAAACGCCGCTGAAGTATCTGACCGGGATCCGCATAGAGGAGGCGAAAAAACTCCTGCGGGACAGCAGTCTTTCCATTGCCGATGTGGGTGAGCGGGTAGGCTATCCGGATCAGTTTCATTTCAGCAAGACTTTCCGCAAGGCAACGGGGATGAATCCGTCGGCTTTCAGGAAACTCGACGAATAAAAAATGGAGCTGCCGCAGCAGCTCCATTTTTATCTCATGTGATCAAAAACCATTTTCTTATCTTATGCCCAGTTCTCGTCACCGACTGCGAGCGCCTGATCTGTACGCCTTGCATCGATGTTCTCAAGCACCTGCTCAACCTCCATATCGCCGTTCAGATAAGCGATGATGTCCTGGCCGAAGTCGAACCACTGCGGATTCAGATACTTGATGGCATCCTGGAACACGGTGCCTCTCTTCTCGGAGCCGTCGACGAAGTCTCTGGTCGCCTGAGAGTAAGCCGGAGTCTGGCCGGCGCTGAACGGATAGTTCTCAACCTTGGGCTCGTTGTCGATCATGTACTGAAGGCTTTCCGGTTTTGCGATATAGGCAAGATACTGTTTAGCCTCCTCGGCATGTTCGGTTCCGGAATAGATGAACCTGGTCGGGCCGACCGGATGGACATTGAGCACCTGGCAGTCAAGTGTCGGGATGTAGAACATACCGAAATCATCAGCGGTATACTCACCGTCGGAAGCGTCCGCGATCTCCTGGATGGTGCCGGGTTTCGCCATTGTCATGGCATATTCGCCGCTGCCCAGCGCGACTGCCATGCCTGCATATTCATCAGACTGATAGTTGTCTCCGAAATAGCCTGCGTCAGCCATCTGCTTGATCTGCTCCAGGCAGGTCTTGAACATTTCGGTCTCGGCAAAGGTCACTTTATTGGTGTTCAGGTTTTCAACGATGTCCGGATCCAGCTCGGCAAAGCGTCCGCCGATCTCGCAGAACCACATGACATGGTGCCATCCGTCAGCTGTGCACTCGTAGAACGGAACGATGCCTGCATCCAGCAGCAGCTGGCAGTCAGCCATGTACTCGTCAAAGGTTGTGGGAACAGCCTCAATGCCGACTTCCTCGAACAGTTTCTTGTTATAGACCATGTAGAAGTCTGTCGTGGTGTCGAAGTAGATCATGCCGTAAACTTCATCGCCTACACTGGTCTCGTCTGCCGCGAACTCATCATAGTACTCAACCCACGGCTGATCGGTCAGGGGAAGTCCGTTCTCCTCAATATTGTACTGGGTCACAATGTCAAAACGGCCGGACTGTCCGCCGAAGATGTCGGGGCCTTCGCCGCTGTTCAGCTTGGTCATCAGCACGTTGTAGTACTGGTCGCCCGGAATGATCTGATAGTCGATATGAATGCCGGTCTCTTCCTCAAACTTCTCACCCAGCTCCATCTCTGCGTCATACACCCAGTCCTGGCTTGCCAGCAGTGTAAGGGTGGTGCCCGCTGCCATTGCGGTCGTGGATACGGCACCCATCACAACAGCGCCGCACAGCATAGCTGCCAAAATACGTTTCTTCATGTTTTTCTCCTTTCAAAAAACAATAATAAGTTCTGATGTGTATATCTTATAACAGATCATCTGCCATGATCCGGTATAATTCAGGTGCTTCTCAGCCTTTCACGGCTCCTGCTGTCTGACCGCCCACAATGAACCGCTGTGCGAGAATGTACAGGATCACGACCGGGGCGCAGGTCAGGATGACATCCGCGCAGATCAGGTTCCAGCTGCGGTCAAACTGGCCGAAGAAATTGTAGATGGCCAGCGTCATCGGCCACTTGGTCGTCGAATTCAGGAAATACAGCGGCATGATGAATTCGTTCCAGGTGTTCAGGAAACACAGAACGCCTGCCGTGATCATAGCCGGCTTAAGCAGCGGAAAAACGACCCTGAAATACAGGCTGAACGGACCGCATCCGTCGATCACGGCTGCCTCATCCAGTTCCGACGGAACCTTTGACACAAAGCCGTAGATCAGGAAGATCGTGAACGGTGTCTGCAGGGCCGCATACAGGAGGATGATCCCCAGCCTTGTATTGTTCAGGTGTGTCACCTGCATGATCTTCATCAGGGCGACGTAGTTGATCGGAATGACCATGCCCAGAACCAGATACATGTACATTGCGATAAAGCCTTTTGTTCTTCTTCTCGAGAAAACATAGGCAGACATGGTGCCCGACATCACGGTCAGCAGCGTCGCGAACCCGGCGTACGTCAGACTGTTGATGAAGCTCTGTCCCAGCTTGCCCTTCTGGATAACCGTGGAGAAGTTGGTAAAAACCCACTGGGTCGGCAGCGTCAGGCTCATGCCCAGCGACTCTTTATCCGTCTTGAAGGTGGTGATGATGATCAGCGCCATGGGAACCAGCACCAGCATCGCCACCGCCCAGGCCAGGATGTTCTTCAGGATATCAACGGTAATTCTTTTTCCCTTCGCTCCCATTTACTCCACCACCTCATCTCTCGTCAGGATCCTGACCATAAAGTAACCGATGATCACCATAAAGATGAACATGACGGAACTGATCGTGGTACCTTCCGCGTAAAGACCTTTGGACATCATGGTGAAGACAGCCGTATTCATCACCTCTGTCCTGTGTCCCGGTCCGCCGTTGGTCAGCGCGTAAATGATGTCGAAGACCTTAAGGCCGTAGATCACATTCAGCACGATGGTCACGGCCATCGTCTGGCGGAGCATCGGAAGCGTTATGTACCTGAACTGCTGCCAGGCATTGGCCCCGTCAATGGAGGCTGCCTCATAGTATGTCGGAGGAATGGCCACAATGCCGGCGATCAGCATGGTCATGATGTAGCCGGTACCTCTCCAGATATCAACAGCCATGACAGAGCCGAAAGCGATGTGCGGATCTGTCAGCCATTTCCTGGCCAGAAAGCCCAGTCCGACATCCTTCAGAAATGCGTTCAGGAAACCGTATTTGGGATTTAAGATGGAACTGAAGGTAAGACCGGTCACAAGGATCGGGAGCACGGAAGGCATATACAGAATGCCCCGGTGCAGATTTTTGAGCTTCACGCCTTTGTTGAGCAGCACTGCAAACAGAAGGCCCAGGCCGGTCTTAAACACACAGGTCACAAAAGTGAAAAGAAGCGTATTGATGATATACTTCAGATAATCGGAATTCCCGGTAAAGACTTTTGCGAAATTCCGCCAGCCCACAAAATGAATCTCTTTGGAATAGGCAGACCAGTCGGTAAACGAATAGCCGATACCGATCAGGCCGGGTACGACACTGAAGACGGTATAGATCACAAGAGATATAAGGGCAAAATACCAGGGATAAAATCTTGACTTGTTCAAAACCGTTTCCTCACTGAAAACATTCCTTCAGGTATGAAAACAGTTTACCCCGTCACTCTGACGGACTCCATGCTCATTTTTTACCGGAATTTGTTTATTTCGCACCGGAATGAAAACCATCGTTTCAGATAAAGGTAACCTTCAGTTCGCCGGCTTCTTCCATAAACCGTCTGACAGTGTCATAATCTTTAAGTCCGTCCGTAGCACCGACAGACTGAATGACAAATGCCGAGCATGCCGTTCCCAGCCGCACGCAGTCCTCCGGTTTCATATGCTTTCCGACACCGGTCAGGAAGCCGGCTACAAACGCATCTCCTGCCCCTGTTGTCTCGGCTACCGGAACCCGGTAACAGTCGCAGTAGAAAGAAGTCGTCCCGTCTGAGAAATAGCTTCCTTTTTCTCCAAGCTTCACAACCACGTTTTTCACACCGCGTTTCAGAAAATAATCCGCTATCTTTTCGGGATCTGCCTGTCCGGCGATCTCCCGGGCCTGCTCTACACTTGGGAGAAAATAGTCCAGGAAGGGAAAGCAGGTTTCGATGACTTCCCATCTGCCGTCACGGCAGCTGGTCACATCCATGGACGTGATCACACCGCGCTCTTTTGCTTTTTTGAGCAATTCTGCGGCTCCCACACCGTCAAAAGACGGCAGATGATACGTGCCGCCGATCTGAACAAGATCCGCCCAGTCAAGCACATCCATGTTGATGTCGCCCAGACAGAACCGGTCGCTTGTTCCCGTATACTGCAGAAAATGCCGGTCTCCGGCACCATTGACCAAAATGAGGCTTCTTGCCAGATTCAGATCCGGGGAATATGCCACCTCTGACATGTCAACACCATACTGCTCCATTGTTCTGACAGCCAGATCGGAAAGTGCGTCACAGCCGGCAAGCGCAATGAACCTGACATGATTGCCGAGTTTGCTCAGATCGATCGCATTATTGGTTGCGTCGCCGCCGTTTTTCACTGAGATCTCTTCTACACGGGAAGTCCCGTTATCAAATGACACTTCGTTTACAGTGCGGACAATGATGTCCACCATCATCTCGCCCATACAAACAACATTCATGCCGCTCCTCCGCTGTCCTGCCATGATATTTCAGGGAATGATCCCATACGATGCAAAGGGCAGGAAGTCAGACTCCCTGCCCCGTATCAAAGATCTTTTCATCTTCTGTTACATGGCCGTATATCCGCCGTCTACCGGAAGGTTCACACCTGTCACATAGCTTGAGCAGGGAGAAGCAAGGAATACAGCCGCCGTATCCAGCTCACCCGTCTCACCATAGCGCTCTTCCGGAATCATCGTCTTCGCGTTCTGCTGGAAGAAATCGGAATTAAGGGTGTCGCGGGTCAGATCGGTATAGAAATAGCCCGGGCAGATCGAATTGACCGTGATCCCGTATTTGCCCCATTCAGCGGCAAGCGCGCGGGTCATGTTCACAACGCCGCCCTTGGCTGCATGATAGGGAGCGGAACCGGCGATCTTGTTGCCGACCAGACCATACATGGAGGCAATGTTGATGATACGGCCATACTTTGCGCCGATCATGACTTTCTTGGCGACAGCGCGGGCAACACGGAAGGAACCGAAAAGATCGATATTCATCTCATTGCCGAACTGCTCATCCGTAATATCCTCTGCGGGTGCCACAGCGCCTGTGCCGGCGTTGTTGATCAGGATGTCGATCCGTCCGAACTCTTTCAGGACCGTGTCAACCATTTCTTCAACACCCTGCGTATCTGTAATGTCGCAGCGGACAGCCAGTGTCTTTACGCCAAACTCTTCGGCAATCTCTTTTGCAACGGCATCGATCATATTCTGCCGGCGGGCAACAGCCACAATGGCAGCCCCCTGGTTCGCCAGCGCCTTGGCCATCTGTACGCCAAGTCCCGTTGAGCAGCCTGTCACGATTGCCACCTGTCCTGCAAGATCAAAATAATTTTTCATTGTCATTCTCCTTTTCTGCATGTATTGTCAGCTTTCCGGCGTCACCAGATGACAGATCTGCTCTGCCGGGTACTTGTTCAGTGTATCATTTCTTTTGAATGACTTCAACATACACTATGCCTCAAAAACGTTCATGATTGTTGAAAAAAAGGTGGAAAAATGGTAAGGTATGGCCATACGATACCACTGTAAACAACTATTGGAGGTGCCCGATGAAATTTAAACGCTGTGCATGTATCGAACCGCTCTATTCGGAGCTGCCGTTTTATGACAGATTCCAGGCAGCCGCAGATGACGGATTTGAATTCGTGGAATTCTGGGGATGGACGGACAAGGATCTGGACAAGGTAAAAGAAGCTGCAGAAAAAGCCGGTGTCGGCATTGCCGGTTTTAACGGAGACGGAGACAACATTCCGTATTCCATGGTCAATCCCGCGCACAGGGAGCCGTTCCTGGATTTCCTTCGCAAATCGGTGGAGGCTGCCAAAAAGGTCGGTGCCGGATCACTGACGATCCACTCCAACGCGCTTGGAGACGGCGGCATCGTCATCGACCATTTTGACGAGCTGTCTGACACCGTCAAGTGCTGCGCGATGTTTGACGTTCTGAAGGAATGCGCAAAGATTGCCGAAGAAAACGACATTCAGATGAATCTGGAAGCACTCAACATCACGACAGACCATGTCGGCAATTTCCTGAAGTACACACAGCAGGCCGCAGAGATGACCCGGCTGATCGGATCTCCGAAGCTGAAGGTCCTCTATGATGTCTATCACATGCAGATCAATGAAGGCTGCATCGGAGATACGATCCGTAATTACGCCGACCAGTTCGGCCATATCCATGTAGCCGACGCACCCGGACGTCACGAGCCCGGCACCGGTGAGATCAATTATGCCTATGTCTTCCGTGCGCTGGAGGAGAACGGTTACGAAGGCCTGATCGGCTACGAGCTCTTCCCGAAGACCACCACGGCGGTAGCTGTCAGGGCGATCATGGCAGTCGGATGAGGCTGGTCCGTCATCTGTTAACTGCAGGCCGGAAAACATGATGAACAGACAAAAAGAAACCGCAGATTTCCTTTCCGGAAGGATCTGCGGTTTCTTTCTTTTCAGTCATGAACTTCCCGGATCAGCTGCTTTACAGTTCCATCCAGACATTTCCGGCTGCATTGCTCTTTACGCACGCCTGCACGAAGCGGATTCCGTGAATCCCGTCCTCGATCGTCGG
This sequence comes from Lachnospiraceae bacterium, assembly GCA_017652545.1. Next base: position 4,161 of record JAGCAV010000456.1, on the reverse strand, counting down.
ATACGTAAACGCGCCGGGGTCACGTCCCTCTTTCTTCGCGATCAGTGTCTCCATGAAGGAGCGGTAAATGTTCGCGAAGGTTTCAAAATAGCCTTCATGATGCCCGGACGCGACGCGTGCGAGCTCTCTGGTGATCGGTTCCAGATACCCACGTCCGGTTCCGGAAGTATAGATCTGTGTCGGCTGCGCTTTTGGTGTATAGAGCAGGCGGTCCGGCGTCTCATTGGACCACTCAAGCGAGCCTTTTGTCCCGATCACATAGATCTTTGCTCCGCACTCATGGCCGGGGGCAATGATCGATGCCCAGAGCTCTCCGCTGATGCCGTCGCCGAAATCCAGCAGGATCGTGGAATTCGTCTCAAGAGGCAGCTGCTTTGGATAGTAGTCAAACAAGGCAATGACCCGTTTGATCTGCAGCCCGGTAAACTGTGTGATGATCTGTTCCGCATGGGTCCCGATATCCGCCGTCGCAAGTGACGGACCTACGATCTTCGGATTGTAGCGCCATGCGCTGGTATCCATGTTTCCATTGTCATCAACCGATGAGATACCGAAATCCTCCGGATACTCCGCCCTGACATGAAGGATGTCGCCGATCATTCCCCTGCGGATCATCTCCCGCCCCTGGCGGAAGATTGGAAACCCGGTGTACGTATAGGTCATGCCGAACAGAACATCCTTTTCCCTGACCAGCTTCGCCAGTTCCTCCGCCTCTTCGACCGTGTTGGCCAGAGGTTTGTCGCACATCACATGGATCCCGTGTTCAACAAAGCACTTTGCGATCTCACAGTGCGTATTGTTCGGCGTCAGGATAGACACGAAATCGATCCCGTCCTCCCGCGCGGATTCCTTTTCCGCCATCTCGCGATAATCGGCATACACCCTGTCCGGATCTTTGATCAGGCGCTTTTCGGCAGTCCTGCGGTTTTTTTCCGGATCTCTGGAGAAAGAGCCGCATACCAGCTCCGCCATATTATCCATCGTGGCTCCCAGGTAGTGATGATCCCCGATGTAGGATCCTATGCCGCCTCCCACCATGCCAAATCTCAGAGCCATACTCTTTTCCTCTCCCCTGATCTTAAAAACACTGATCTGAAAGTTCTGATCTGAAAATGCTGCCGGACAGCGGCCTCAGCCGATCTTTACGACTTCTCCCGTCGTCAGGGCCTTCTGCGCCGCCTCACAGATCTGTGTCGCGGCTGTACCGTCATGGACGACGACACCCGGTTTTTTACCGTTCAGAACGCATTCCGTGAACTCGATCATCTCATCCAGGTATGCCTGCGCAAAACGCTCCGGGAAGTTCCGGACGCACTCCTTCACGGCGCCGTGTTTGTCGTAGATCATCGCAAGATTTTTCTCCGGTACCGGACTTACACGGATGCTTCCCTCAGTCCCGATGATCTCTGTCTCGATATGGTATCCGTGGCAGGCTGTTCTTCCGACATGCAGCTGTCCGATCGCACCGTTTTTGAACTTAAAGGTCGCGCATGCCGTCTCCACATCACCCTGCTCGGCGAACCGGGGATGCTTGATCGTATTGCCTGCAGCATAGACCTCCACGGGATCATCCTCCAGGAACCAGCGCATCAGATCAACATCATGGCTTGCCATGTCCATCATGATGCCGCCGCTCTTCGGAATATAACCGCTGTCCAGAAGCTTCTCCGCGTCCATGTCGGGATCAACACCGGTCGCTTTCACAAGGTAGGGCGTACCGATCGCGCCTTCGAGAATCTTCTTTTTTGCATAGGCGTAAGACTGATCGTATCTGCGCATGAATGCAAGCATGAATACCAGATCCGGATACTGGCTGACTTCTTCTTCAGCCTTCCGGCATGCTTCCGTGGAAACAGCCAGCGGTTTCTCGCAGAAAATATGCTTGCCCGCCTTGAGCGCCAGCGAGATCTGCTCTGGATGGAAAGTCGCCGGTGAAACGATCGCGATCGCCTCGATCTCAGGATCGTCGCACATGTCCGCAAAATTATTGTAGGTCTTTGCTACACCAAGCTCCTCTTTCGCATACTTCAGCTCCGATTCCACAACGGAGCAGGCAGCCACCAGCTCAGCTCCGGGCACACGGAATGCCAGGTTATACGCGTGTACATGTCCCAGTCTTCCAAGACCGACAATACCCATTTTCACTTTTTTCATGATGCATCCTCTCTTTTCCTGTCTGAAATAAATCTTTGGAATACAGCAGCTGCGTCCTGCTTTTCACCTATGCGTCAGCGTCTTTAAAATCCGGCCGCCTCGAGCTGAAGAAGCTCTTGCGGAATACATTCGGGGATTTTCCGGTTCTCTTTTTAAACACTTTACAGAAATGAGAAGCATTCGCAAAACCGCAGTTTTCGGCAATTGCCGACAGTGAATAACCCGTTTCACTCAAAAGCATATCCTGCGCCATTCTGATCCGAAGATTCTGCAGATACTCCCGCGGGGCGTACCCTGTCTCCCTTGAGAACAGCTTTGAAAAATAGCTTCTGCTGAGCGATACATAGTCAGCGATCTCATTGATCTGAATATCCTGGCTGTAACGATCATACATATACTGGATCGCCTTCTTGATCTCCGGCGAGAAGCCGCCCTTATGCTGATCCAGTATTGTGCAGAAAAGCAGCTGCAGCAGGTAGGAAAGCTTGTGATCCTGCGGGAGCGGCTCCCGCAGTTCCTCACGCATCATGTTCAGCACTGCCGAAGTCCTGCTGTCTACCGTGAATTTATTGCCCCAGGTCTCAGTCAGCAGTTCATAATACGCGCCTGACGCACTGCCGTTAAAGATCACTTCCCATTTGACCATGCCATCTGTAAGTGACCGGTAGTAATGCTCCTGGTCGAAATTCAGAATGACCGCTTCATTCTTTTCAGCAACAAATACCTCACCTTCAACAATGAACTCCATGGCTCCCTCGAGCACCTGGATGATCGAATAATTATCCAGATGATCATGTGTTGCATGGTATTCCCTGCTGCAGACATACTGATCGCTCCAGACAATATAATACAGGTTCTTCAGCGCAAATTCAGATGGGGTATGAAACGAGGGTCCCGTCCTGCTGACAACACCTCTTTCATTGTATTTTTCAATCCCTTTTCTGATGATTTCTTTCACTGCCTTGCATTCCCTTAATGCTCACCGATATACAGTCTGTTCTCTTCCGGCTCCCGGCTGATCAGTCTTTACGGATGTTCTTTCTCATGTCAAGAACAACAGACACGATAATGATCACGCCCTTGACGATCTGCTGCCAGTAGGCATTGACGCCGACCAGGACCATGATATTCTTGACGACACCGAGGATGAGGATACCGGCGATAACACCGCTGATCTTGGCAACACCGCCCGTATGGGAAGTTCCGCCGACCGTTGCGGCCGCGATGGCATCCAGTTCATAGTTCAGACCGGCGGAAGAGTTGCCCGCGCCTGCTCTCGCTGCGAGAAGAACGCCGCCGACACCCGCGCAGATGCCTGACCACAGATAGACCCTGACAAGATTTGACTCAACGTTGATTCCTGCAACACGGGCCGCATTGTCATTGCCGCCGATCGCATATACATTCTTGCCGAAACGTGTCTGTGTCAGCATAAATCCGGAGATCGTTGCGAAAATGATGAAAATGATCACGATGACCGGAAAGCCCGCGATGTTGCCCTGTCCGAGGAACTTAAAGCTCTTCTTCAGTTCCGGGATCGGATACGCATTTGTGTACAGCTGGGCTGCCGCGCGGCAGATCAGCTGGGTTCCAAGGGTTGAGATAAACGGCGGAATCTTGGTATAGGCAATGATCAGTCCGTTGGACAGGCCGAACAGCGCAGCCAGTGCCACTGCCGCGATGACCGCGACAGGGACGGGAACATTCAGTCCCTTATACATGGCGGACGAATAACCGGGCGTCTGTGAAAGGCTTGCCACAATAACGGAAGAGAGCGCAACCAGAGAACCTGCCGAAAGATCGATACCCCTTGAGAGAATGCACCACATAATGCCGACCGCAAGAATACCGATGATCGACTCTGTCATAAGGACGCTGGTCAGGTTTCTGTAGGTGAGAAAGTTTCTCGAAAGAATCGATGCGACAATAAAAATCGCCACAAATATGACCCAGATACTGTTGTTTTTTGCTTTTTTCAGGAAATTATTCATCTTCATGGCTCCCTTC
>JAGCAV010000455.1 GCA_017652545.1 Lachnospiraceae bacterium | reverse complement strand
TTACACCAGATGCTGATACTGTTCCACACTGGCATCCTCAAAACAGGGAAGATTGTCATACAGGTTCAGAGCCTGATCCAGCATGGGAAGGACCATGGCTGCACCGGTCCCCTCCCCCAGATGCATATTTGCAAAGAGCACCGGATCCAGTCCGAGGAAATGCCTGATCATCTCCCCCGCCGGTTCTGATGTGGCATGCGTCGCAATCATATAGTCTTTCGCATCCGGGCAGAGCATATACGCAAAGCAGGCCGCGATCCCGGAGATCACACCGTCGATCAGCACAGGTACGTGCGCGGATGCCGCTCCGAGGTATACGCCGGCCATACCGGCTATATCCAGGCCTCCCACCTTGCTCATGATGTCTATGGGGTCTGACGGATCAGGCTGCGAGCGGCTGATGGCCTCCCGGATCACCCGTACCTTTGTCTTAAGCCCGTCCCCGGACAGTCCGGCGCCTCTTCCGGTCACAACCGCGGGGTCCGCCCCGAACAGGACGCTGGCGCAGGCGGAGGACGTCGTTGTGTTGCCGATTCCCATCTCCCCTGCGATCATGAGATCATACCCCTGCGCGGCAAGTTCCCGCGCGACCCGGATCCCGGTCTCAACAGCGCGGATACAGGTATCCCGGTCCATGGCATCTTCCACCCGTATATTTCCCGTACCGTGCCTGACTGCCATATTGCGCACCCGGCAGTGGGCAGCGTCTTCGTTCATGCCGATATTGACGGGGATCACCTCCGTCTGCAGGGTCCTGCTCATGACACAGACGCTGCTGATGCGCTCCCCCATGTTTTCCAGGACCTGCCTGGTCACTTCGCTGCCTGTCTGGGACACGCCTTCCGCCACGACCCCGTTATCCGCGCCCATGATCACGACTGCTCTTTTCCGGATATGCGGATGCACACTGCGCTGCATGGCGCCGATCCTGGCCACCATCTCCTCAAAAACACCCAGGCTTCCGAGCGGCTTGCACAGGCTGTCCCAGTGTGCAAGACAGCCCTGATACGCTTCCCGGTCGGAAGGCATTATCTCCTTCAGAAGATCCTCCATTTTTTTCACCTGTCCATCATATTCCTTTGCTGCAGATATTCCGAAGCGGTGTCCTAACAGTAGAAAAACCTCCCGCCGCACAGGCAGTTGCAGAGCAGATTCGCGATGCACATCCTCGTGCACCAGTCACCTCCGCCTGTATCAAGGGGATTCCCGTACATCTCTCCCATTCCTCTGTACCAGTCGCCGCCGTTTTCCATCCGGGAAGCCAGCTGTCTGTACTGAAGATTGTCCGGCTCCATGGCATAAGCTGTCTGCGCATGCTGTTTTGCCACCACGTTGTTGCCCTGTCCCGAGTTTGCCATGGCGCTGTAATAATACCATCGGGCACTGCGTTCCTCCATCTCATTCAGGAGGCGCAGCGCTTCCGCATAGTGCCTGCTGCTGATAAAATTCCGGACAGCCTGCATATGGACATCCGTCTGGGAATAACTGTTTCCGGCGCTGTTTCCAAAGCCGCCGAAAGGTCCGTATCCCTCAAACCCGCCATAGCCGCCTGTCCCGGAATAATCCGTATAACTGTCATACCCCTGTTCCCGGTCATGCATGATCTGCTGGTATGCCTGCTGGATATCCTTGAATTTCTCTTCCGCTGCTTCCTTGTCCGGATTGTTGACATTCGCATCGGGGTGATACCTTCTGCTCAGCTGTCTGTATGCTTTTTTGATTTCTTCATCTGTCGCGTTCCGGTTTACCCCCAGAACGGCATAGGGATCCATCATATCATTCCTCTTCCTGCAAAGACCTGTCAGGAATACCTCGGCGTTCCTGTCCCGACGAAAATGCAGTCCATACGCCGGCGTAAAGTATATTTCTGAGTATCGGAGCCATTTCCACGATCGGAAGCTGCTCAAAAGCACGGCAGCAGTGCGCCATCGTATCCTGCATCATCGCAAGCGCGGCTTCCTTTTCTGTCCCGAGCAGATTGAAAATGTTGTAACTGCCGTGCTTTCTGTCTTCCTCCCGGTCATCCCAGGCATCCATCAGATAGATGAATTTTCCGAGATAAAATCCGGTTCTTCTGAGCTGTTCTTCCCACAGGTCCTTTTTCCAGACGAATATTTCGCCCAGAAAAGCGCCTGTCAGACCGGCTGTATAATCAGGATCCCGGCTTCCGTTTTTTTCCGCTGCCGACAGTTCCTTCACGCAGCGGTCAAGTTCCCCTGCCTGTCTCGGATATCCGGCGGCAAGCTTCCTGTTATCCCGTTCCAGGAGGTTACGCAGCAGCCTTCCTCTTACAGAGTGTTCATCATGCCAGTCATCCGCTGCCTTTCTGTAGCTGAGCAGGATCGTCATATCGGCGGCATAGGCCGTGACCTCGCTCCGGATCTGCTCATGCCGCTTCAGCGGATGGGGAATGCAGCGGCCGTTCCTCCTTGTTTCTTCCGGCTCATACAATGCGCTCAGAAGCATCAGCAGAAATGTCATGTCATAACTGAGCAGGAACTGTCCCCTGCGGCCGTATCTTTTTTTCAGTTCATGGCAGAGTCCGCAGTAGTATGCCCGGTACTGCTCATATTCCCTGATCTTCAGTTCCTTCACATTTGCCTGGATATATCCGAACATGATCAGCTCTTCTTTTCAAATTCGTGTCTGCATTTCGGGCAGGTCACAATGATCCTGCCCCGGCCGCGGGGAATACGGATCTTCTGTCCGCAGCCCGGACACGTGTAAATGTGATTCTTCTTCAGATCCGCGGCAGTGCGCTTCTGTTTTCCGAAGAAGCCCAGCACCTTCTGTTTGATCGCGTAATATCTGCAGTTCTCCTCATACCGCTTCCGGATATTTTTCGAGAACATCCTGAGGTAGATCAGCACGATCAGTGCCACCACGACAATATTCAGGATCTGAAGCCGCACAAACAGGTTGAGTATCATCACGCCTACCGCCACGCCCATCATGACCTTTGAAAGCTCATCAACGCCGTAGCGGCCGGTCATAAACTGATTGAACTTGTCCTTCACATCATGCCCCTTCCTTCACTTTGATCTATTTTTGAAATGTATGCCTTTCAAAAAGGCATGTCAAGAAATCAGGTGAAGATTTTACTCTTTTTTTCGAATTTCGTCAGCTGCTTCCTGCTGCTGTGTGCAGACCGGGAAACACAGCCATGCCGTAAAAGTTGTCTCATCGACCGTTACATCAAAGCTTCCGCCCATGGCCCCGGCAAGTGAATCCGCAATGGACAGCCCCAGTCCGAACCCTTCGGTCCTTCTGCTCTCGTCGCCTCTCCCGAACCGTTCCTTCAGCTGGCTGGCACTGGCAGTAATGCGGTTCTCGGAAAGATTCCGGAATGTCATGACCGCGCTGCGAATGCCTTCTTCACCCGGCTGCGCATTTTCGGGTCTGTCCTCGCAGGTGAGGGTGATCGTCATGGGCGTATCGGCTTTTCCATATTTATATACATTATTCAGCAGGTTTTCAAAAATCCGCCACAGCCTGGCGCCGTCCGCGAAGATGATCACAGGTTCGCTGCCCAGCTCATAGCTGATCGCGATCCCTCTCTCGGCAAGACGGTCCTCAAATTCGCCGCCGGCCTGGACGATGAACTGGCGAAGCTCGATCCTGTCGGGGTGCAGCTCGATATTTCCGGAACTGATCTTGGAAACTTCCACAAGATCCTCGGTCAGCTGCCTGAGCCTCTGCGTTTTGCTGTCCAGCACCTCGATGTATTCCCTGGCCTGCTCATCTTCAATGTTTCTCCGTTTGAGAAGATCCACATAGCTGACGATGGATGTCAGCGGTGTCTTCAGGTCATGGGAGACATTTGTGATCAGTTCCGCCTTCAGGCGCTCACTGGCCAGCATCGACTCGACCGCTTTCTCCAGGCCTTCTCCCATCTCATTGACCGCCAGTCCGGTCTCCCTGCTTTCTCCTGTGAGGACGCCGGTATTGATGCGGTAATCCAGCTTGCCCTTGGACAGCTGCTTCAGGCCCTCGCGGATATTCTGGTTGCCCACGGTATCTCGCATGATATACAGAAGTGCCGTCAGGTCCATCACCAGCGCCATGGCAAATCCCGGCACACCGCCGATCACCAGCGCGACCAGGTTCAGAACAATAAACCCGATGTAAACGATCAGAACCCTCTGGCTGCTTCTGCGCGCGCTGTAGACAGCTCTGGCACCCATTACGACATAGTAGACAACACTGTTCTCCCAGAAATTGCCTCCATAGATCCTTCTAAGGAGCGAGTGCAGCGCCAGAAGCGCGATCTCATACAAAACAGCGGCGTGGATGAATGTGACCGCGGTAAACCGTTTCGGGGACAGGCGCCAGGCAGCGATCAGGCGGTTTCCCAGCATCCACCAGAAGATCATGCCGATCACGCATATGCCTGCCGCGATCTCGGTCGGCACCTGGTCAAAGGGCATCAGGTGCACCCTGTCATCCCTGGAAAAACGCCCGTTCGCGTTAATGCTGACAAAAAGAAGGATCAGCAGCAGGATCGACAGCAGCGCGATCGTAAAGACAGTAAGGTAAAAGATCGGAACTCTCTGCAGATACCGGTAATAGGCCCTGCCGATCTTATCTCCTGCCGGGAAGGACAGGTCTGCGGCGATCAGCACCTTTTCACCGTTTCCCAGGAAGGTCTCCTGCATGAAATAATCACTGCACGCCTCGCTGAGCTCATGCTCCGGGTCAGCAACCATAATATTGAAGCGCCGCTCTCCGTCAAACAGGTATGTCAGGCCGTCATTTCCGTCCACTGCCGCCACGGCAGCCTGCCGGGAAGTCGCGGGAAGGTTGGTATAATACTGTCTGGTGGCGGTGTTCTCCACATAATACGCGATATTGCTGGGCGCCAGGGAACTGCTTTCTCCCTCTGCCTCCTGCTGATAGCGCTCATACCGGAGCGCAATATCCTGGCTGGTCTCGCTCAGTGCCCTGTACAGCTCGGCAAGGACCACAGCCGGATTGGCGCTCACGGAAGACGCGTCTTTCAGGGAAACACCGGATACCGGAAGAATCGTTTCCAGTTCATCCGCGTCCTTTTCCAGTGTTCCGCCGGTGTTTCCGGAAACATTGCCCTCCGGCAGATGGTCAAGCGCATTCTTCATCGATGCCGCGCCGCTTTTGCCGAAGGCGATCAGGTCCCCGATCCGGTATGTGGTCGCCATGTTGTAATTGGCTTCATCCAGAACGCCGGACTGGTACTGCCGTATATCGATCAGCTTGTCCGGGTCAAACGCCCCGTTCCTCTCGAACAGTTCCCTGTTGCGGTCACTCTCGATCTTTTCATGCACCGTCTCGCTGACGAGGTCGAAGAACTGCTCTGTGTTCTCGAAACCTCTTCCGACCTCCCGCAGCGAAACGTCGCCGTCCATCCAGATCGGGAAGTAGGCGATCACCAGCGCGAGCAGGCCGGCCAGAACAGCCTGGGCCAGGTCGACCAGCACCTTGAAATTGTGCCTGTACCAATATGATCTCCAGCGCATGGCTTAATCGATCGCCTCGATCTTATAGCCGATCCCCCACATCACCTTCAGGTATTTCGGATTCTTGGGATCGATCTCAATCTTTTCGCGGATATGGCGGATGTGGACCGTTACCGTATTGTCCGCAAAAAACGCTTCTTCCTTCCAGATCTTTTCATAGATCTGGTCGATCGAATACACCTTTCCCTTGTTCTGAATCAGGAACAGCAGGATATTGTACTCGATCCGGGTAAGCTTGACGCTTTCCCCGTCTACGGTCACCTCCTTGCGCTCATCATCCACCATCAGCCCGCCTGTACGGAACACATGCTCTTCTTCCTTCTCTTCCTGGATCGTTCCCAGCGTGGTGTACCTGCGCAGCGCGCTTTTGACCCTGGCGACCAGTTCAAGCGGGTTGAAAGGCTTTGTCACATAATCATCGGCACCGATATTCAGCCCGAGGATCTTGTCCGCATCCTGGGATTTGGCAGAAAGGATAATGATGGGCACGCTGCTTTCCCGGCGCACCTGCAGTGTGGTATGGATGCCGTCCAGTTCCGGCATCATCAGATCCAGTATGATCAGATGGACGTCCTCCTTCTTCAGGATCTCCAGCGCTTCCTTGCCGTTGTATGCCTTCAGCACCCGGTAGCCTTCCTGCATCAGGTAGATCTCTATCGCATCCACGATTTCTTTCTCATCATCACACACCAGGATATTGTACTTTGTCTCCATGTTTTCCCCCTGTCTGAAAAAAGAAAAAAGACCAAATGATGTTAAGTCCATCAGCATCTGCCTTCTGGACCTGTAAGCATAAATATTGATCAGTATAACATGACATGCCCTTTCCGTCCATCTTCTGATCCCTTCGCGGGGGCCGGACAGGACAATGCAAAGCCGGAATCATCCGTTTTTCACGCTTGACCTGAACGGGCGCTCGTTTTATGCTATACTATCATGATCCTGTCCGGCAGGCTGTGCAGCGCCTTCCGGCCGGAACAGCAGGATCTGTTTATGTTGAAAGGATTATATCATGACAAAAGAAGCAACCGTTACACATGAGAAAAAACGCCGGGAGCGCCTTTCGGGCATCCTGGTACATCCGACTTCCTTCCCTTCCCCCTACGGGATCGGTGACCTGGGACAGGGAGCCTATGACTTTATTGATTTCCTGTACGCCACGGGACAGCACCTGTGGCAGGTTCTCCCTCTCGGGCCGACAGGCTTCGGGGATTCCCCCTACCAGGGACCTTCCGCTTTTGCCGGCCAGCCGCTGATCATCAGCCCTGCCAGGCTGAAGGAAAAAGGGCTCCTTACAGATGAGGACCTTCGTGATGTTCCGGCCTGGGATCCCAGGAAGGTCGATTACGGTCCGGCCATCAGCTACAAGTTTTCCCTGCTTGAAAAAGCATTCCGCACCTTCCGTCATACGCCCGACAAGACCATGCTCGAGGATTTTGACTCTTTCTGCGATGCCGAGAAGGACTGGCTGGATGATTACTGCCTGTTCATGTCCATCAAGGATGCGCACGAGGGAAGATGCTGGCTGGACTGGGAGGAAGAGATCCGGGTTCCCACACCTGCTTCCCGGAAAAAATGGGAGGAGAAGCTGCAGGACCGCATCGGGTATTACCGCTTCGTCCAGTTCATCTTCCAGAAACAGTGGCTTGAGCTGCGCGATTACGCGCATGAGCATGAAGTTGAGATCATCGGCGACATTCCGATCTTTGTCGCCCTGGACAGCTGCGATGTGTGGGCCAACCAGAAATACTTCCAGCTTGACTCAAAGGGGTATCCGCTGCGTGTTGCGGGCGTGCCGCCGGATTATTTCAGCGCCACGGGACAGCTGTGGGGGAATCCTCTCTATGACTGGGCTTATCAGAAAAAGACCGGCTATAAATGGTGGGTATCACGGGTACGGACGCAGCTGAAACTGGTGGACCACCTGCGCATCGACCATTTCCGTGGATTTGAAGCATACTGGTCTGTCCCGGCCGAAGATGAGACGGCTGAAAACGGAGAATGGGTCAAAGGTCCGGGTGAGGATCTGTTCCTGACGCTTCAGAAAGAACTCGGCGATGAACTGTCCATCTTTGCGGAGGATCTGGGTGTCATCACACCGGAAGTCGAACAGCTCAGAGACGCGTTCGCTTTTCCGGGCATGAAGGTGCTCCAGTTCGGCTTCGGAGATATGAATGACCGGAACTACATCCCTCATTTCTATACCACAGTCAACTGCCTGTGCTATACGGGTACGCATGACAATGATACCACAGTGGGATGGTATGCCGTTCAGCCCGAAGAGATCAGGGACCGGATCCGCCGTTACGGCAACACGGACGGAGGACGCATCAGTCTTGACTTTATCCGCTTCTGTCTGGGTTCTGTCGCAAAATATGCGATCTTCCCCATTCAGGATCTGCTGATGCTCGGCAGCGAAGCCAGGATGAACACACCCGGCGTGGCTGCTGCCAACTGGTCGTTCCGGTATACCCAGGATATGCTCAGTGAGGAACGCCTGGAGTGGCTCAAGGCTGCGACAAAACTGTTTGGAAGATGACAGACACAAAGCCTGTCGGAAAGAGGAAAGTATGATACGCTTTATACTTGCAGTATTTTCGCTGCTGCTGTTCCTGATCTTCTGTGTGATCCTGGCGCCCATCGAATGGATCATCGGCAAAATATCTCCCAAAGCGCAGGAGCGCAGCCGGCTGGCGATCATCCAGTGCTATGTAAAGATCCTTCTGTTCATCTGCGGGGTAAAGGTGACCGTGATCGGCCGGGAGCGCATCCCGAAGGACACTGCCGCCCTGTTTACGCCAAACCACCGCGGCATGTTCGACATCATCACGACCCTGGCGTATGCGCCGACAACGCCCGCGTATATCTCAAAGAAGGAATGGAAGAAGATCCCTCTTTTATCCTGGTGGATCAGCTGGATGCATGGCTTCTATCTGGACCGGGAAGACATCCGCGACGGACTTAAGGTGATCCTGGCGGCCATAGACACTGTCAAGGGCGGCCAGTCCGTGATCGTTTTCCCGGAAGGGACCAGAAACCGCGGGGAAGACGAACGGGAGCTGCTTCCTTTCCATGAAGGGACTTTCAAGATCGCGACCAAGAGCGGCTGTCCCATCATTCCGGTCGCTCTCAATCATACCTCCGAAGTATTCGAGGACCAGTTCCCGAAAGTTAAGGCCACCAGAGTGATCCTGGAATACGGCGAACCGATCCGTACCGATGAGATGACACGGGAAGAACAGAAGTTCCTCGGCAAATATGTCCGGGAGATCGTACAGGATATGGTCATTAAAAATCATGATTTAAGGTAGTAAAAAAAGCAGGGCTCCCGGCCCTGCTTCTTTTAAGCAATCCCCTGAACTTGAATTCTTAAAGCTCTTCGTCATATTCAGTCAGGTCTTCCTCGGTCAACGCTCTTTGATATTCATTCAGGATCATTTCCTGTATCTGTTCTCTGGTCTGTGAATTGATCGGATGAGCAATGTCCTTATACTCTCCGGTCGTTGTCCTTCGGCTGGGCATCGCAATAAACAAACCCTTTTCGCCTTCAATCACTTTGATGTCATGTACCACAAATTCATCATCCAGTGTGATGGATACAACTGCTTTCATCTTGCCATCTCTGGCGATCTTTCGGATCCTCACATCGGTAATTTTCATATAGTACACCTTTTTGCAGTCCGGAATCAGCGCTCCGGAACTGTCTTTGAATCGCAGCATCTTTTCAAGATGCCAATTATACAGCTTTTTTACTCCTTTCCTGAAGAATTTGGGTATTCGGGACACAGTCCCGAAATGTACTCCTCTGAAAATAACCGCAAAGCAGGTCTCTTGTCAAGTCTAATGCAGAACAATTATCTTCCGAGGCATCAGAGGCAGCCCTGTCATCCTTTTGGTTCCTGTCGGTTGGGGGCCCATTCAGGAGCCGAAAGGATCACAGGTCTGATGTATGATAATATATGTCAGCTATAACACATACCTCTCGTTTGATTCGATCACGATCCGGATTCCATCTTTGCCATCATAGGTCATCCCCGGCCTGATCGTATTGTGGCTTTCCACAATACAGTTTTCCATATGCACGTTATCGCCTATATAAACTCCGGCGAGTACGATTGAGTTTCTGATCACACAGTTTTCTCCAACAAACACATCCTTGAAGATGAGGGAGTTTTCAACCTTACCATTTATGATGCTTCCGGAAGAAACAAGTGAATTTCTGACATCACAGCCCGGATTATACTTGGCAGGGGGAAGATCGTCAGCTTTGGAGTACACATCCGGATATTCCCTGAAAAACCATGACCGGACTTCAGGCTTGAGAAAGT
>JAGCAV010000454.1 GCA_017652545.1 Lachnospiraceae bacterium | reverse complement strand
GGCTGCCACGCTCAATGTCTTCCAGGATCTAACAGCGCTGTGTGACTCGGTGGGTATCTGCCTGTTTACCACATTCGGCCAGGGACTTCCCGAGATTGCCGCCATGCTTCGCGAGGCATGCGGATGGAATGAATCAGATGAAGACATCCTGCTTAAGGGTGAGCGGATCTGGAACCTGGAGAAGAAATTCAATATTGTTGCCGGTGTAGAGAAGGATACGCTCCCGCCGCGTCTGCTCAGAGAAAAACTGCCCAGCGGACCGGCTGAAGGAAAGGTCAGTCAGCTGCAGGTCATGCTCAAAGAGTACTATGCTGTACGCGGATGGGATGCTGAGGGTATTCCGACGAAAGAAAAGGATGCGGAACTTGGCCTCTGAGTATATAATTCTGTTACAGTGAGCTACTTCAATCCGGAGGCGGCCTTAAGCTGCTTCCGGTTTTATCGTATTAAAGAGGACACAGAGCATGAATGTAAAATTCTTCGCTTTTTTCAGGGATCCGGATTTTGCGGGATGTAAGGAAATGAAGTGGCCGGAGGAGGCGGGGTCTGTTTACGAGCTCTGTCATCAGATCGCTGACCGCTTCGGACCGAAATTCCGCGATGAGCTGCTGACGCCTGACGGAGAAGCCATTTCGGACAGATCTATTGTTCTGGTCAATGGACGCCGGATCGAATTCCTGAATGGGATCCATACGGCTCTGAATGATACTGATACAGTATTTGTATTCCCTGTCGTTGCAGGAGGTTAAAAGAAAGGCTGGTATAGAAAATTGTCTGTGAGCAAAGAAAAAATCGATGAGATTCTGCATCATTATCCTGCTGATCAGCATTACAGTCTGGCGATCATGCAGGATCTGCAGCATGAATTCCAGTACATTCCCCGGGAAGGACTGGAAGCGCTGGCGCTTTATTTAAACATACCGCTGTCATCTCTCTATTCCATGGCAACATTCTATAAGGCATTGTCCCTCAAACCGAAGGGAAAACACATCATCAAGCTGTGCGACGGTACCGCCTGCCATATCAGAGGTTCCATGACACTTGTCGAAGGCGTGACCAGAGTTCTGGGTATTTCTGACGGCGAGACGACCGAAGACGGGTTCTTCAGCCTCGAACTGGTCAATTGCCTTGGCTCCTGCGCGCTGGCTCCTGTCATGGTCGTGGATGATGTCTACTATGGGAAAATGACCATGGAGAAGCTTCCGAACGTATTGGATTCGTACAGAAAGGAGGGATAACCGTTGAAAACTGTCCGTATATGCTGTGGAACAGGCTGCCTGGCGAACGGCAGCGCCAAAGTGGCTGATGAGTTTGAGCGTCTTTTGTCACAGGGGGAGATCGAGGCCGTCGTTGCGTGTGATATCAAGCGCACAGGCTGTAACGGCTTCTGCGAGAACGGACCTCTTGTCACGATCCTTCCGGACGAGATCTCCTACTATCATGTCAAAGTCTCGGACGTACAGGAGATTCTTGAGAAAACGGTGAAAGGCGGGGAACTGATCAACCGGCTTCTTTACAAAAATGACAGGGGCGAATTTGTGAAGAGCCAGGATGAAAACCCGTTCTATGCACCTCAGATGAAGATCGCGCTGCGCAATATCGGCAGGATCGCCCCGTCGGATATACAGGATTACATTGCGGCAGGCGGCTATGAAGGACTCAGAAAAGCCCTGTCCATGACGCCGGAGGAGATCATCGGGCAGATCGAAGCTTCAGGTCTTCGCGGCCGCGGCGGTGCCGGCTTCCCGACCGGCCGCAAATGGCGGACTGCCCTCGGATATGACAATTTCCCGAAATACGTAGCCTGCAACGGTGATGAGGGCGACCCCGGGGCTTTCATGGACAGATCCATTCTCGAAGGAGACCCGCACAGTGTGGTCGAGGGCCTGGCGATATGCGCCATTGCGATCGGCGCCGAGCAGGGTTACCTGTATATCAGGGACGAGTACAACCTGGCAGTCAAACATGTGAGAAGAGCGCTTGAAGACGCCGAAAAGGCAGGGTTCATCGGGGACAATATCTGCGGAACCGGGAGAAAACTGAAACTTGAAGTGGTCAGGGGCGGAGGCGCTTTCGTCTGCGGTGAGTCAACAGCCCTGATGCAGTCTGTCGAGGGCAAGGTCGGAGAACCGCGCGCAAAGTATATCCGATCCGTGCAAAGAGGTCTTTGGGATCAGCCGACCGTCCTTAACAATGTTGAGACGCTTGCCAATGTACCTTATATCATCAGCCATGGCGGGGAGGCTTACGCGTCTGTCGGAACGGAAAAGAGCAAGGGGACCAAGGTCTTTGCCATGGTGGGAAAAGTCAAACGGACGGGTCTTGTTGAAGTTCCCATGGGAACCACCCTGCGCAGCCTGATCTTTGAGATCGGCGGCGGGATCAAAGGCGGACGTCCCTTCAAGGCAGTTCAGACAGGCGGGCCTTCGGGCGGCTGTATCCCGGAAAGTCTGCTGGATCTGCCGGTGGATTTTGATACACTCAAGGAATACGGTGCCATGATGGGTTCCGGCGGCATGATTGTCATGGATGACCGAAGCTGTATGGTCGACGTCGCAAGATATTATGTTAATTTCCTGTGCGGAGAGTCCTGCGGGAAGTGTACACCCTGCCGTGAGGGACTCAAGCAGATGCTTGCCATCCTGACCGATATCTGCGAAGGACGGGGTCAGATGGAAGATCTGGATCTTCTTGAGGATCTGAGCGAGACCATGGTCGACTGTTCGCTGTGCGCGCTCGGAAAATCCGCGCCGAATCCGGTGCTGACCACGCTGAAATATTTCAGGGACGAATATGAAGCCCACATTCTGGAACATCGCTGTCCTGCCGGTGTCTGCAAGGCGCTGACCACATTCAGGATCGATCCCGAGGCCTGCAGGGGATGTACATCCTGTGCGAGGGCATGCCCGGCCGGAGCGATCAGCGGGACCGCAAAGCAGCCTCACAGCATCGATCTTTCAAAGTGCATATCCTGCGGGAGCTGTCGTGAGACATGCCGTTTTGATGCAGTACGCACTGAAGGGAGGCAGATATCATGATAATCAAAATCGACGGTAAAGAATGTGCCTGCG